>NZ_JAKRNH010000089.1:0-9781 GCF_022346985.1 Micrococcus sp. ACRRV | reverse complement strand
CGGCAACAAGACCGCCTCGGAGCGCTGCAAAAACCCCGCCACCAAGCGAACGAAGCCACAGCCCCGTCGCATCCCGGACGCCCGCCACAAACGACCGATTGAGGCGCTGGGCCGGCCACGGGTGCATGGCCGACATACGCCTGGGCGCGTCCGTCTGAGGGTGGGCCTGTCTGACTGCCGCCTGCGGCCGTATTGTTCGAACAAGCCGTGGGGGCTTGTCCTGAGCATCCACACGAGCGGACTCGTGGCGGTGGTTCTTCCGGTGTCCCGTTGACGGGCGGAAATGGGGTTGGCCGTGGCTTCTTGGTCGGAGGACGACGGGTACGTCGTGGTCGACGGTTCGGGTTCCTGGGAGGACGTGCCGACGGGGAACCTGGGGTGGGCTCGGATGCTCACATTTGAAGGGCCGATCGGGCCCGTCCCTGCCGATCGTGCCTTCCCCCGGACGTGGAGCCTGGAGGGCCGTTCCAGTGAGCACGTCCACGAGTGGGCCGACCTGCCGAGACTGCGCGAGCTGAGGCTGCGCTACGCGCATCCCGAGCACCTGGCCCAGCTGGCGGGGTTCCGGGTCGAGGACCTCGATATGTTCCACGGAACGGGGCTGCCGGCGGGGTCCGTCTGGCCGGAGTTGCCCACTGTGGTGCGCGCGCATTGGGCCCTGATGCCGGTCGTGGCCCTTCAGGGCCTGAATGCTCCTGCCCTCGAGGAGGTGGTGGTGGATGGCGTCCACGAATGCCTGGCTTTGGAGGATCTGCTCGCGTCCTCTCCGGTGAAGGATCTACAGGTCTACGACGTCCGTCAGGTCCCCTTGCCGCAGGCGGTGTGGGACGCCGCAGCGGGGATCGAACAGGTGAACTGGGGCGGCGATCTCAAGGCAAATCTCTGGCTCATGGAGCTGGCGGTGGGGCCTGTGTCTCGTCTTCCTGCAGGGGTGCGCACGCCGGAGAGGCGCCTCATGAAGCGTGGGTTGGGAGTCCGGAACGCCTCTATGGACGCGGCGACCTGGACGGCAGGGGATGCGGGTTCCGATGCGGTCCGCGCCGTCCTTCCGGCCCCGAGTGCGGAGGTCGCCGATCTGTTGCAGCGGATGGGCGTGGCGGACCCGGGCGTCTTCTGGGGCGGGTTGCTGTCCGTGCGGTGGCCGTGCCTGCCCGAGGCCGGGGTGCGGATCGCACTCGAGGACGGCGCCACAGTGGTGCGCGGGCCCCGGGTTGAGGTGGAGGACACCGTGGCCCTGTTGGCGTGGTGGTGCTCCTCACCGGAGGTGCTGGCCAGCGTCGTCGACGTGATGGTCACGGCAGGCCTGGCCGGCGAGGCCTTCGCTGGGGGAGCGCCGGCGGTCGTGCCAGTCTCCCGCTTGGTGACGGGCACGAGCGTGGCCTCCATCGAGAAGCTGGAGGAGCGCACGTACGTGTTGACTATGCCGATGCAGCCGGTCCCGGTCACGCAGATGCTGGAGTCCCGGGGTCTGGAGCACTCGGGCCACACGTGGGACCAGATTCTGGAGCTGGGTTTCCCTGCGGAGGTGCGGCGGGTGGAGCTGGACCCGGAGGCCGACGTGTTCATGGCCTACGGGACGCGGCCGGCATTGAAGAAGGTCCAGGTTGTCCTGGACCGGTTGACGCAGGATGCAGACGAGCTCGTCGCGTGTCTGGAGAGGATCAAAGCAAGCGGTGACGCTATCGATTGCTAGAGGCGGTAAAGGCTTCGCGGTGGACATGGGGCATCTCATCTGACATAGCCCCAGCCCTAACCTTCGCACCTATCGGGCCTAGGGCGTGTCTGATAATGCTTCGAGGGTTTGGCTAAGGCCCTGGATCCATTCTCAGACACGCCCTAGGTCGCGGGCGAGTACCGCCGGGTAGCTCGGGCCCTCGAGGAGTGTCATGAGGATGCGGGAGCGGGTCGGGTCGGCCATCGCCCGGCCCAGCCGGTTCATCACGTCCAGCCGCGAAGCAATAGTCAGCATGCGCTGACCATACAGAACCTGCTGACCTCTCGTGTGTGGCTCCCGCTGCTGATATCTGCATAGGTGTATGGTCGTGGCATGAGTGTGACGCCGTTGGATTCGTGTCAGGTCACCGCCGTCCATCCGGAGAAGGTGGCGCTGACCCGGGAGAGGATCCCCGACGAGCGCGAGGCCGGCAGGTTGGCCGGGCTGTTCAAGCTCCTGGGGGACCCGCGCCGTGCCCGGGTGCTGTATGCGTTGCTGGAGGCCGGCGAGCTGTGCGTGTGTGACCTGGCGGCGTCGGTCGATGTCGCGGAGGCGTCGGTGTCCCAGGTGCTGCGGGTGCTGCGTACCGCTGGGGTGGTCGAGAACCGCCGGGAGGGGCGGATGGTGTACTACCGCCTCGCTGACGGGCATGTGCGGATGCTGCTGGACGTCTCCCGTGAGCACGCCCGCCACGAGGGGCAGGGCTGATGGGGGCGGGACACAGCCATGCCCCGGCGACCGGGCATGCCGGTGGCCGCTACCGTCGGCGGCTGGCGGGGGCGTTCGCCCTGACGGCGGGCTTCTTCCTGATCGAGCTGGTCGCGGGGCTGGTGTCGGGGTCGTTGGCGCTGCTGTCGGATGCCGGGCACATGGCTGCCGATGTGGTGGTGCTGGGTGCGGCGCTGCTGGCGACGCGCATCGCGAGCCGGCCGGACTCCACGGGGCGACGCACCTATGGCTCCTACCGGGCCGAGGTGTTCGCCTCGGCGTTGGCGGTGCTGGCGATGCTCGCGGTCGGGGTGTACGTGGTGGTCGAGGCCATCAGCCGGCTGGGCGACGCGCCGGAGGTGGCCTCCGGCGCCATGCTCGCGGTCGGCTTCGCCGGCCTGGTGATCAACATCATCTCCATGCTGCTGCTGCGCAGCGGGGCCAAGGACAGCCTGAACGTCAAGGGCGCCTACTACGAGGTGATCGCCGACGCCGCCGGGTCGGTGGGTGTCATGGTCGCCGGCGTGCTGATCATCCTCACCGGCCAGCCGATCTGGGACGTCGTGGTCGCGGCGCTCATCGCGGTCTTCGTCATCATCCGGGCGGTGGTTCTGGGCAGGCAGGTGATCGCGGTGCTGGGCCAGCACGCCCCGGAAGGGGTGGACCCGGAGGACGTCGCCGGTGACCTGGACGCGGTCGAGGGGGTGGAGGAGGTCCACGACCTGCACCTGTGGACCCTGACGTCGGGGATGAACGTGGCCACGGCCCACCTGGTCGCTGACCAGGGCGCGGACCACGGCGCCGTGCTTGCCGGCGCGCGCCGGGTGCTGCGCGACCGTTACGGTATCGCCCATGCCACCTTGCAGGTGGAGGGCGCCGGCAGCGACGGCTGTCACGACCTGAGCTGGTAGCACTCGGCACGGAAGCCCGCTCGCGAGAGCCGCACATGCTTGAGCAACGTCTTAGGAGCGCGCGATGACCGCGAAGCACGGCAAGGGCCCCGGGCCGGACGAGGGCCAGCGGCCGGCCCGGCGCGGGGTGGTGCTCACCCTGCTGGGGATCGGTCTGGTCGCCGCGGCTTACGTGGTGACGATCGTGGTCATGGTGGTGCGGTGACGCGGCCCAAACGGACCGCGGCCTCATGGCGGCGCCGCAAGGCGGTCATCGCGTCGTCCAGTGCTGTCCTCGTCGGGTCGAGCACGTAGATGTCGTGAAGACGTCCAGATATAGGCCTGGGACGGGAGTTCTTGCATCGACTGAACTCCCCGGTGGTTGCAGGTCCGATACGCAGGGGTGCCAGTAAGTAGGGCTGATCGGCGCCCATTTTCTTGTCTCGCGCCCCGGGGCGAGGCGGTCCCCTATCGGTGTCCCTGTGTGCGGGGCAGGTTCACGCCGCGCAGCAGGAGAGCTTGGCGATGTCGGTGGTGAAGGCCTGCGCGGTGAGCTTGAGGCCTTCGGCCATGGTCAGGTAGGGGCTCCAGAGGTTGGCGACCTGGCTGGTGGTCATGCCGGCCTCGAGCATGTAGACCCCGGCGGCGGCGAGGTCGCCGGCGTCCTGGGCCAGGGCGGTAATGCCGATGATGCGGCCGGTGTCGGCGTCGGTGACCATCTTGATGAACCCGCGGGTGTCGCGGTTGACGATCGCGCGTGGGACGTGCGCGAGTGACAGGACACGGCTGTCGTAGCGGATCCCGGCAGCGGAGGCCTGCCGTTCGGTCATCCCGACGGCGGCCAGGGCGGGGCTGGTGAACACGACCCGGGGCAGGTGGCGGTAGTCGACCTCGAGGCCGGCGCCGGTGAGGGCGTTGTCGGCGACGAGGGCGCCGTGGGCCGCGGCGACGTACACGAACTGACGGTGGGCGGTGACGTCACCGGCAGCCCAGACGCGCGGGTTGGTGCTGCGCAGATGGCTGTCGACGACCACCTCGCCGTGGTCGCCGGTGCGCACGTCGACGGTGTCGAGACCGAGCGTGGCGGTGACCGGGCGGCGCCCGGTGGCGACGAGTACCTCGGCCGCCCGGAGTTCCTGTGAGCCGTCAGTGGTGGTGGCAGTGACCGTGACCTCGCCGGTGGCCGGGTCGCGGCGGACCGCGCTGGGCACCGCGCCGCGGATGATCTGGATGCCTTCGTCCGTGAAGATCTCATCCAGGGCGGTGGACGCCTCGGGTTCTTCCTGGGACGCCAGCCGTGAGCGGACCAGCATGGTGACCCGGACGCCGAGCCGAGCGAAGAGCTGGGCCTGCTCCATCGCGACGTAGCCGCCGCCGATGACCAGCAGCGACTCCGGGACGTGGTCCAGTTCCATCGCGGTGGTCGAGGTCAGGTAACCGGCCTCCTGCAGGCCGGGGACCGGCGGCGCCCAGGGCCTGGAGCCGGTGGCGATGAGGTAGTGCGCGGCCCGGACCGTCTCCACCGTGCCGTCAGGGCCGGTGACGCGCAGTGCCGGCTCGCTGGGTGTGCCGACGAACGTGGCGTCCCCGGGGTGGAGATCCCATCCGTACTCGGTGGCCAGGTCCAGGTACTTCTCGCCACGCAGTGACCCGACGAGCCGATCCTTGCCGGCGATCAAGGCGGGCATGTCGACCGGCCGGACTTCGGGGAGCGGCAGCCCGGGGAACCGGGAGGCGTCGAGTGTGACGTGGCGGGCCTCGGCGGTCGCGAGCAAGGCCTTGGAGGGCACGCACCCGGTGTTCACGCAGGTACCGCCGACGGTGCCACGCTCGATCATCACCACCCGTCTGCCGAGGTTGGTGGCGCGGATCGCGGCCGCGAACGCCGCCCCACCGGACCCGATCATTGCCAGGTCATACGACCTGCTGTTAGCCGTTGCCGTCATGAACTCCTCCTTCATCGCCCTCAGGATTGACCTTCCAGTGCACTGGAAGGTCAAGGGGGAGAATGAGTGGCATGCGGATCGGTGAGGTGGCTCGGGCGTCGGGCACGACGAGCAAGACCCTGCGGTACTACGAGGAGGTCGGGCTGCTACCCGCCGCGGACCGCACCCCGGCGGGCTACCGGGACTACGGCGCCGAGGTGCTCGACCGGCTGGACTTCATCCGCCGGGGGCAAGCGGCCGGGCTGACCCTGGCCCAGATCGGTCAGGTGCTGGACATCCGCGACCGGGGGCAGGCCCCCTGCCGGCACGTCACCGACCTGCTCGACACCCGCCTTGATGTGATCGACCGGCAACTCGCCGAGCTCGCGCAGCTACGCACCACGATCGCCGACCTGCGCGAGGACGCCGCCGCCGGCGACCCGGCCACGTGCTCCCCGGAGGATGTCTGCCGCTACCTGTGACACCGAAGTTCACGGGCCCGTGGCAGCGCATGGCGGCCCACTCTGTTGCGTTGGGGTGTTAGACCTTTCGCAACGGTTCTGTTGCGCGGGGTGCACCCTATCGCGACGCCTATTCCTCCGGCCTGCCGTCGGCCGCTGTCCCGGTGAAGGATCGGCTTGCGGAACGTGAGCCTCACTCGCAGCGCCCTCTGGCCCGCGTGCTTGGAGGCCGCCACTGAGCTCCGACAGAACCCCGCCATATAGCGGCGCAAGCCACACCCGTCTGGACATGGACAGAGCATGCTGCCAAGTCGTTCGGCGGGCATGGGGTTGCTCTCTCTTCTCCGCTAGGGCGTGTCTGAGAATGGATCCGGGGTCTTAGCCCAACCCTCGAAGCATTATCAGACACGCCCTAGGTGTTGTGGGTCATGAGGTTCTTGCCACGAGGCGCCGGCTGAGATGAGACGAGTGGGCCTCTCCCGCAGGATGGAAGTTCCTACACCACCCACCTGCCCGAAAAGACCCACTCATGACTCACGCTAACGCACCCCTGACCCCCACCGGCCGACTCAGGATGGTCCACCGCCACCTGCACGAAGGGATCCCGCAGGCACACGTGGCCGCCGAGTTCCGGGTGAGCCGGCCCACGGTGGCCACCTGGGTCGCCCGCTACCGCGCCCAGGGAGAAGCCGGCCTTCAGGACCTGCCCAGCCGGCCGCACCGTTCACCTGCCCAGCTCGATCCGGTCCTGGTCGCCCAGATCCACGCCCTGCGGCGGGAGCGCAAGTGGTCCGCACGGCGCATCCATCACCACCTCGTCTCCGAGGGCCACCGGGTGTGTCTTCGTACCGTGGGACGGTGGCTGCACCGACTCGGGATCTCCCGCCTACGGGACCTGACCCCGGCCGGAGAAGACCTGCGCCAACGACCCCAGAAGATCACCGCGAGAGGGCCGGGGCACATGGTGCACCTGGATGTGAAGAAGATCGGGAAGATCCCAGACGGGGGCGGTTGGCGCACCCACGGACGTGACAGTGAAGTGAGCCGCCCCCTTCATTCGGTCCGGACGTTCTGTGAGTCGTCGGTTTCCATTTGATGGGTGCACTGCCGAGCGTACTCGGCTGGGGTTAGGTAGCCGAGCGAGGAGTGCCGGCGGTGGTGGTTGTACTCGTCCTTCCAGTCGCCGATGATGACCTGTGCGTGCAGCAGCGAGTAGAAGCTGTTGATGTTGAGGCACTCGTCGCGGATCCGGCTGTTGAACGACTCGACGTACCCGTTGCGCCACGGCGCGCCCGGAGGGATCTAGGACAGGCCGGTGCGGGTGCCGGCCCAGTCGGCCATCGCCTCGCTGATGAACTCCGGCCCGTTGTCCGACCTGAGCACCGCCGGGGCGCCCCGGGCGGCGACGAGGTCCTCGAGGTGGGCGGTGAGTCGGTCGGCGGTAATCGAGCGCTCCACGAGGCCGCCGATGCACTCCCGGGTGTGTTCGTCGACGATCGAGCAGATCTTGATCGGTCGTCCGTGCTCGTCGGCGTCGAACTGGAAGTCCACCGCCCACACCACGTTCGGCGCGTCCGCCGTCGGCGCGTCGACGGTCGAGGACCCGACGCGCTTGCGTCGACGCCGCTGCGGGACCCGGAGCCCTTCGTCACGCCACAGGCGTTGGATCTTCTTGTGGTTCACCACCCACCCCTCGGCGCGGGCGTCGTGATACGCCCGCCGATACCCGTAGCGGGGATGGTCCTTCGCCCAGGCGCGCAGCCACTCCCTGAGCGCCCGATCCGGGTCCGCGACCGTGTCGCCCTTGAGCGGTCGCCGGTACGCGGAGCGGCTCAGCCCGACCAGACGGCACGCCATCCGTTCGCTCACCCGCAACTTGCGCTTGAGGTGATCGACGGCGGCGCGGCGCCTGTCCGGGCTTAGAAGTTTCCCTCAGCCAGCTCCTTGAGCGCGGCCTTCTCCAGCTCCGCTTCCGCGAGCAGACGCTTCAGGGTCGCGTTCTGCTTCTCCAGCTCCTTCAGGCGCTTTGCGTCCTCGGCCTTGAGGCCGCCGTACTGGTTCCGCCACCGGTAGTACGTCTGCTCGGACACCCCGAGCTCCCGGCACACCGCCGCGACGTCCTGACCATCGGCGAGCATCCTGTCGGCCTGCCCGAGCTTACGGACGACCTGCTCGGGGGTGTGACGCTTCCTGCTGTTCGTCATGATCTGACCAGTCTCCCTGCCCGCGACCGCGGGCAACAGGACGACTCTCATAACGACTGGACCTACGAAACGGGGTCAGCCCAGAAGCAGGCCGTGCTTCCAAGCGTGGTGCAGGCCGGCGGGTCGGCTACACCTACCTGCACTCGGCGATCGACGGGTTCACCCGCCTGGCCTACACCGAAGCGTTGGAGGACGAGCGGGCGGCCACGACCGTGAGCTTCTACTGCCGGGCGAGGGCGTTCTTCGCCGCCCACGGCATCACCGTGGACCGCGTGATCACGGACAACGGAAACAACTACCGGGCTGCGGACTTCACCGCGAAGGTGGTCTCGCTCGGAGGCCGGCATCACCGGATCCGACCCTACACCCCGCGCCACAACGGGAAGGTCGAGCGGTACAACCGGCTGATGGTCGATGAGGTCATCTACGCCCGCCCCTACACCTCAGAGCAAGCTCGGCGTGAGGCCCTGGCGGTGTGGGTGAACCACTACAACTACCATCGGCCTCATACCTCCTGCGGGGACGCCCCGCCAACCTCGTTGGCACCGGCCCGAGTCAACAACGTCATGCCCTCCTACACCTAGGCCGATCAGGACGAGCGGGAACAAGATGGGGACTGCCGCACGAATAGGTGACACCTGATCTGGCTTGCCCGCAGGGCGGCCTGGAAGGATGTTGCTGTGCCTGCTCCCTATCCCCAAGAGTTCCGTGACGACGTCGTGCGCGTGGCCCGCAGCCGCGAAGAGGGTGTGACGCTCGCGCAGATCGCCAAGGACTTTGGCATCCATGAGATGACCCTGTCGAAGTGGATGCGCCAGGCCGACGTCGAGGACGGCGCGAAGCCTGGGACAACCAAAGCCGAGTCGGCCGAGAACCGTGAGCTGAAGAAGCGGATCCGCCTGCTCGAGCAGGAGAACGAGGTCCTACGACGGGCGGCGGCCTACCTGTCCCAGGCGAACCTGCCGGGAAAAGGCTCTACCCGCTCGTGAAGGAGCTCGCCGCCGTCGGGATCCCCGTCGCGGTGACGTGCCGGGTGCTCAAGCTCTCCCGCCAGCCCTACTACCGCTGGCTGGCGGACCCTGTCACCGACGCCGAGCTGGCCGAGGCGTACCGGGCGAACGCGTTGTTCGACGCCCATCAGGACGATCCGGAGTTCGGCTACCGCTTCCTGGTCGATGAGGCCAAGGAAGCCGGCGAGGTGATGTGTGAGCGCAGCGCGTGGCGGATCTGCCGGGACAACGGCTGGTGGTCGGTGTTCGGGAAGAAGCGCGGCAAGAACGGGAAGAAGCCGGGTCCGCCGGTGCACGATGACCTGGTGGAGCGGGACTTCACTGCTGGCGGTTCAAACCAGCTGTGGTTGACCGACGTCACCGAGCACAGGACCGCCGAGGGCAAGCTCTACATGTGCGCGATCAAAGACGTCTTCTCCGGGCGGATCGTCGGCTACTCCATCGACTCGCGAATGAAAGCCCGGCTGGCCGTCCAGGCACTGCAGAACGCCGTTGCTCGGCGCGGGGATGTGGCCGGTTGCATCGTTCATTCGGACCGCGGGTCGCAATTTCGATCCCGGAAATTCGTCCATGCCCTCAACCGGCACGGCTTGGTCGGCTCGATGGGCAAAGTGGGTGCGGCCGGGGACAACGCCGCCATGGAGAGCTTCTTCGCCCTGCTGCAGAAGAACGTCCTCGACAGGCGGTCCTGGACGACCCGGGATGAGCTACGGATCGCGATCGTCACCTGGACCGAGCGCACCTATCACCGGCGCCGTCGACAAGCCCGTCTCGGGCGGTTGACCCCCATCGAGTACGAGACCATGATGAAGCCCGCCGTGACCCTCCCGGCATAAGACCCCACCTATCACCTATCGGTGCGGCAGTCC
>NZ_JAKRNH010000088.1:0-9906 GCF_022346985.1 Micrococcus sp. ACRRV | reverse complement strand
GGGATCGAGTGGGGTCGGCCAGTGCACGACCCAGGCGGTTCATCACGTCGAGACGCGAAGCAATAGTCAGCATGGACTGAACTATACAGCGCGAACTGAACACTCGGTCACAGGCGTCAGCCCAGATCGCATGCCCGTAAGGGGATCCTTCACCGTACGTCGAGCGAGCTCAGTCCTCGACGACTTCTTGTGAGGGATCGTCATGTACGCAAGACCCGTACGGTGACGTGGGCGGTGAGGGGAGGGTAACTGCAACAATGGGGACATGCATGTCGGCTACGCGCGCGTCTCGACTCTCGAGCAAGACCTCTCCGCCCAACGGGAAGCACTCGAGCGCCTCGGAGTCGAGAACAAGGACATCTACTTCGACCACGGCCTGACGGGAACGACCCGCGCCCGGCCCGGGCTGCGCGAAGCGCTGGCCGCGACCCGGGACGGCGACACCCTGGTGGTGACCAAGCTCGACCGGCTGGCCCGCTCGCTCCCGGACGCGAGGGACATCGCCGACGAGCTCACCACCAAGGGAGTGGCGCTCAGTCTCGGAGGCAGCGTCTACGACCCCAACGACGCCGTCGGCCGGTTGCTGTTCAACGTGCTCGGCATGGTGGCCGAGTTTGAGGCGGACCTCATCCGCCTGCGCACTCGCGAAGGCATGGCCATCGCCAGATCCAAGGGCAAACTCAAAGGCAAGAAGCCCAAGCTCTCGCCCTCTCAGCGCAAGCACCTGCTGACGTTGCACGCCGCCGGCGAGCACACCCAAGCCGAGCTGGCCGAGCTGTTCAACGTCTCCCGCACCACCATCTACCGCGAGCTGCGCCGCACCACGACCGACACCTGACCGCGCCTGCACCGCCACTGAGCGATCACAGAAACCCGCCACCAAGCCATCACATCCACAGGACTGGGTCGCCCGAGTCGTTGCCAAGAACCTATGGGTTGTGGCGGGAGGTTTCGAGAGCGGGGACGATCTCCCACCCCATAGACTCTTGAGTTGTGCCCAGTGCGAAGTACCCCATGCAGCTCCCGCGTGAGACCCCTACTCAGGTTCGGAGAACGAATCTAGATCCCGAGGGGAAGTTTCCTCATCCTTTGGTGGCATGCCTCGCGGAGGCGACGGTGTCGCCGGCAGAGGTCGATGTTTTCCCCATGGTGGTCCGAGCACAGCAGCCAGACGAGCTCCACCTTCCTGACTACGACCTGATCGTCTCGTTCGGCCAGCCAATCAATGGCGCCCAGGCGCCGGTCATCGTCTTCGGCCCCGTTGGCGGCCAACGTCTAGCCTGTCCGGAGGACTTCTTGCTTGAGGCTTCGTTCCACGGCTCAGTATTGGACGATGGCTACTCAGTTGAGACCCGGGAGACACAGCTGCGCTCGTTGATACAGGTGCCCCTGGCGGCAACACCTTGGAGGGATCTTCTCAAGGAAGGGCTCCAGCCGGCCATCTCAGCGAACCTGGGCAACCTTCACACCATTCAGACGTCTGACCTAGTGATCATGACCAGGGACAGCGAGCCGCAGATACAACACTGGTTGGGACCAGAGGAGGCGCTTACGCCGCTCCTGAAGTTCCAGGACGGCACGGTAATCGCCGCCATGGGGCTGACGGCAGAGCGCTTCCCCATCTTGTTCCTCCCGTCATGGACGCCAAACAAGCGCGCATGGCTGCTGACAGCATGGAGGGAGTGGGTCGCCGATGGCACCATAGATGCTCCTCCTCCCAGCGAAGGGTTCGACGACGCAGCCTGGATGACCGGGGCAGAGCTCCGAGAGCTGGAGGAAATCCATCGTCTTGAGCTCGATCTGCAGCGTGAGAAGGAGAGGTTGGGTCAGGCAATCGCGGCCGCGAAGGGTCGGTTAGCCGAGGCCTCAGAGGCTGCGGAATCGGGGGCGCGGCGTCTATTGACCAAGAACGGCGAAGACCTCGAATTGGCAGTGGAGGAGGCCCTCTCGGCCCTGGGCTTTGAGGTTACGCTTATGGATTCGGATGGGGTGGCCAAACTCGAGGACCTGCGGGTGAGTACAAGTTCCGGGACGTGGACCGCGCTTGTGGAGGTCAAGGGCTACTCCAAGGCTGGTAAGTCCAACGACTTCCAAAAGTTTGCCCGGTACAGCTCTGAGTACAGTCGCCAGACAAACATGCAACCGGACGCCTACTGGTACGTGGTAAATGCGTACATGGGACAACCTCCGGCCGCTCGGCCGGGCCCCTTCGAGTCAGTGCAGGACCACGTTCAAACCTTCAGCGAGGAGGGTGGTCTTGTAATTCCGACCGCAGAACTCTTCCGCCTGGTCAGGTCCGTCGAGGCCGGCGTTCTCACCACGGGGGCAGCGCAGGCCTCTCTTACTAGCCAGCGGGGTCTCTACAGTACAGATTCACTGACTCACGAGGCGTCTGATGGGGGCACTGCGGAGTAGACGGCAGTCCCCAGTCACCAGCACCAGGAACACCGGCGGCGACGGCCACGGGCATCTCGAACCGACCGACGTGTCCCCAGAGCTGGCCGACTACATACGCCACCTCACACTCGCAGCCGTCGCCTACCTCCTGGCTGAGGTCCAGCACACGCCCCCTCGACAGTGACTGCTGTACGGACCGGGGGACGTCGGTGACACCGCCCGCGGCCGAGGGCCACTTTTCGCGGGCCACACTGACTGACCTGCTCTGCGAAAAGTTCATCGCGTGTCGTGTGAAATCTTCACTGCATCTCGACAGCGACGCCCGCCGCGGGACCACACGGGATGTGGAACTGGAGCCCTTCGAGATGGCAGTGCACCCCCTCCATGACCGGAGCACCGGACGCCCGCTCACGCCTCTGACATGGTTCGAGACCATCAACCTCTGCAACGAGCTATCCAATGCCGAAGAGCTGCAGCCGGCCTACACGCGTGCTGGGGACGGACGCTCCGTTACCTGGAACACGAGCGCTGACGGGTACCGATTGCCCACCGAGGCCGAGTGGGAGTACGCCTGCCGCGCCGGAACGACCTCGCCCGCCTACGGGCCGCTTGAAGACATCGCCTGGACCGGCCTCGACCACCTCGAGGGCCCCCAGCCCGTCGTCCGTTCAGAGAACCCTTGACCTTCCCCCGTAGGGGAAGGTGCAGACTGAAGATCAACCACTGGAAAACCAGCCATCAGCTTCTGCCGTCACGCAATGAACCGGTGCCCGATGGCAGTGTAGGGAGATTCGCATGAACGAGGCAGTACCGCATTTCGATCTGGCGATCATCGGTTCCGGTGGTGGCGCGTTCGCTGCCGCGATCAGGGCAACGAACCTCGACAAACGGGTCGTCATGATCGAACGCGGGACCGTGGGCGGGACCTGCGTGAACACCGGATGCATCCCCTCCAAGGCTCTGCTCGCCGCAGCCGAGGCACGCCACACCGCCCAGGACGCCGGCAGGTTCCCCGGCCTCACCGCCACCGCGGGACCCGTGGACATGGAAGCACTCATCGCGGGAAAGCGCGCCTTGGTGGAGAACGTGCGCTCCGATAAGTACGTGGACCTCGTCGCGGACTACGGGTGGGAGCTGCGCCACGGCAATGCTGTATTCACCGGCACCGCCGCGGACCCTGCGCTGGAGGTCACCGCGCAGGACGGGACCAGGGAGACGATCACGGCCGCCCACTATCTGGTCGCGACCGGCTCCACCCCGTGGGCCGCACCGATCAATGGTCTGGACACGGTCGATTACCTGACATCGACCACGGCCATGGACCTCGACGAGGTACCCGAGTCCTTGCTGGTCATCGGCGGCGGGTACGTCGCCCTGGAACATGCCCAACTCTTCGCCCGCCTCGGCTCGAAGGTCACCATGCTGGTGCGCTCTCGCCTGGCATCGGGTGAGGAACCCGAAGCATCCAGGGCATTGATGAGCGTCTTCGCCAACGAGGGCATCCGGGTCATCCGCCGCTCCACCGTCTCCTCCATCACCCAGGACACGGACGGCGGCATTGCCGCCCAGGCCGACATCGCCGGCGGGCGCGAAACCCTCCGGGCCTCCAAGGTCCTCATCGCCACGGGTCGGCGCCCGGTCACCGACGGGCTAAACCTGGCCGGGGTGAGCGTGAAGACCGGGGACAAGGGGGAAGTCGTCGTCGAGGACACCCTGGTGAGCTCTAACCCACGCGTTTGGGCTGCGGGGGACGTGACCGGGCACCCCGAATACGTGTACGTCGCCGCATCCCACGGCACCCTGATGGTCGACAACGCCTTCAGCGACGCCGGCCGCGCCGTGGACTACAGCCACCTGCCCCGCGTCACGTTCACCAGCCCTAACCTCGCGGTTGTCGGCATGACCGACAAGCAGGCAAGAGACGCCGGGATCAGGTGCGAATGCCGGGTTGTACCGCTGGAATACATACCCCGCGCCGTGGTGAACCGGGACACCCGCGGATTCATCAAGATGGTCGCAGACGCCGACACCGGCAGGATCGTCGGTATCACCGCCGTCGCGAAGGAAGCCGGCGACCTCGCTGCAACAGGCGTGTACATCCTGCAGGCCGGGATGACCGTCGATCAGGTCGCGAACCTCTGGAGCCCGTACCTGACCATGGCCGAGGGCATCAAGATCGTTGCCCAGTCCTTCAAGACGGATGTCTCCAAACTTTCCTGCTGCGCCGCCTGAACACCTGAACCACCGATCGCCGAACACTGACACACCATGCCTTGAAAGGAACGACCGCGATGAACAACATCAGCGAGGTCACTGACCGGCTTGCGTCCAACGAGACGGGGATGGAGCCCTGGCTGTGGATGCCCCTACTGAAACTCCTCGCCCTGGGCGACCCGGTCGACGTGAGCGACCTCGCCGCGGCGACCGGCCGTGCCGGGGAGGAAGTCCGCACTGCCCTCAAGGCGATGGGCGACACGGAGTACGACGGGTCCGGGCGGATCATCGGGCAGGGCCTGACGCAGCGCCCCACGCAGCACCGGTTCGAGGTAAACGGTGAGCAACTCTACACCTGGTGCGCGCTGGACACCCTGATCTTCCCGACCCTGCTGGGCGCATCCGCGCGTATCGAATCCTCACATCAGGCCACAGGCACCCCGGTACGGGTGGCTGTCACAGCGATGGGTGTCACCAGCGTGGAGCCGGCCACCGCCGTGGTGTCCCTGGTGAACCCGGAGGACATCAGCTCCGTCCGCTCATCGTTCTGCAACCAGGTCCACTTCTTCGCCTCACCCGACGACGCAGCGCCCTGGCTCGAAACCCACCCCGGCGGCACCATCATGCCTGTCAAAGAGGCCTACGAACTCGGATCCTCCATGGCTGAGAAGATGCTCACCCACACACCAGGACCCGCCACCGACCAGGTAAGCAACGGCGTCCAAAGCTGCGCCTGCTGAACCAACCGACCACCCACCACTACCCGCCGGACCACCACTGGCAACTGGAGGGCTTGCACGGGTTCAGTACCGGTGCAGGAGGCGGGCCGGGGCCGGTGCGAGATGTTGACGAAGGACCGGAAAGAGCCGGGAAAGATCCGCTGAATCTGAAGGAGAAATTCTCATGAGTGAACATTTCGATGTTGCCGTCCTCGGTCTGGGCCCAGGCGGGGAGGTCGCGGCCGACCGGCTTCTGAAAGCCGGGAAGAACGTCGTGGTCTTCGAGCGGGAACTAATCGGCGGGGAATGCGCCTACTGGGCGTGTATCCCTTCCAAGACCGTCCTGCGGCCGCCGGAAGCGCGCACGGAAGTTCAACGGGCCGCCGGTGTCTCCGGCGCCGAACTGGACTGGGCTGCCACTGCAAAGTACCGGGACTACATGATCCGGAACCTCGATGACCAGGCACAGGTCGACGGGTACATCAAAGAGGGCGCCGTGGTGATCAAGGACGAAGCTCGGATTACCGGACCGGGCCGGATCCAGGCTGGAGACCGCGAGATCACAGCCGAGAACATCATTATCGCCACCGGCTCCGACGCCGTGATCCCACCGTTGGACGGCATCGACCAGATCACGGCCTGGACGAACCGTGAAACCTACACCACCAGCACGCTCCCCGAGCGGGCGGTCATCATCGGCGGCAGCGCCGTCGGCGTGGAAACCGCGACGTTCCTGGCCCGCTTCGGAGTGGCCATCACCCTGATCCACTGCGGCGAGAGGTTACTGGACCGCGAAGGGCCCCGGGTGGGGGAACTTGCCCACCAGTACCTGCAGGAGGCCGGCATCGACATCCGGCTGGCCACCTCCGCCGTCCAGGCGCGGCGCGAGGGAGCCGACAGCATCATCAAGCTTCAGACACGCGACGGCGATCCAGCCGGTGAGGTGGCAGCAGACGTCGTGATCTTCGGTACCGGCCGCACACCACGCACCGAAGGACTCGGCTTCGAACACGCTGGCGTAACCCTCGGCGACCACGGAGAAATCCAGATCGACGACCACTGCCGCGCCGGCGAAAACACGTGGGCCATCGGCGACGTCACCGGCATCATGCCTTTCACCCACGTCGCGAAGTACCAAGGCCGGATCGCCGCCGACGCCATCCTCGGCCGACCCCACCCGGCCACCTACGACGGCATACCGCGTGTCGTATTCACCGACCCCGAAATCGCCGGCGCCGGACTAACCCAGGAACAGGCAACGAAGCAGGGCATCCGCACCATCGCCACGGAACTGGACCTCGCCGACGCCATCGCCCGACCCTGGACCTACGAGCAGGACCCCCGCGGGCACCTCGGCCTACTCGCCGACGCCGACCGGAAGATCCTCATCGGAGCCTGGGCCGTCGGCCCCATGGCCGGAGAGTGGATCCACCACGCCTCCCTCGCCATCCGCACGCAACTGCCGATCGACACGCTCCTGGACCAGGTCGCCCAATTCCCGACCTACCACGAGGCCTACCAGGTCGCCCTCGAACAACTCGACCTCACCCCCTAACCGGGTCGAGAAACGTACAGGCGGGAGCACGAAGGAATTGGCACACCACAAAGACCCCCATCACCTTCGTGATCTTCCAGCAAAATGGAAGATTACGGAGTCTTTCGAGAACGAGGTGAAGCATGCGTATCGGTGAAGTAGCGGCGGCCTCCGGCGTGACGACCAAGGCCTTGAGGTTTTACGAGGAGCGAGGGCTCCTGCCGCAGGCCGACCGAGCCACCAACGGCTACCGCGACTATCCAGAGGACACGATCGTCAGGCTTGAATTCATCCGGCGCAGCCAAGTTGCCGGCCTCACTCTGGCCGAAATCCTCGACATCCTCCAAATCCGGGATGCTGGCACGGCGCCGTGCGGCCACGTGCGTGATCAGCTTGCCGAGCACCTGACGAACCTGGACAGGCACATCGCCGAACTCACCGCGCTCAGAGAAACCGTTGCCGGCCTTCACGGAACCGCGGCGGCCGGCGACCCCGCTCAGTGCAATGCCGAAGTCATCTGTAGCTACCTTTGATCATCGGCACATCCACAACCAGACGTTTCAACGGAATCACTCAGCGACGACGGACCGCAATCCATAAGCCGCACCGCCGGCAGACGTAAGCCGCGCCATCCGCCAACGCGTGCAACCTGCTCAACGGCAGACGCCGCCCACAGCACGAACAGTGCGCACTGGTGTCGCTGGTTTGGACCATTGTCCATCGTAAGACCGACTCTTCAACCACAGGCCCTCTAGGGCGGGGTCTAGGATTTCACGACAAAACGTTTGTTGCGCCAGGGGTGCCTATGAAACCCGCCGTCAGCCGGACGTAGAACCTGTCGTCTGCGGAAAGCTCAGATCCGATCACCCACCTGATTAGCAGGCCTTAAAGCGTTACAAAAACCACGCCATTTAGCGCTGCGATTCACACCGTCTCTGACGTGATGATCTCGTGGGCGGGCGGGGCGTGTAAAGGGGTATACCCGACTGGACACGGACCCAGAGAGACCCCTGCACCGCCGGGGCCCCGTCCGAAACGTGCGCATCCCCGGGACGAAGGAGGGCCCGGGCCCCTGACCCCGAGGAACGGATCAGGACCGAGCCCATTCCCTCATCTGGGCTGGAAGAGCTCCGAGTCGAGACTCCCACCAGTCGAGGTCGGCCTGGCAGCCCCTGCCCTGCGAACGGGGACGCAACGTGACCTGGGCTCGGAACTCCTGCGCCCCTGCCTCCTCCACCACCCGCAGGCGAAGCCACGCCACCTCGGGGGAATACTCCGGGAACAGCTCGAGGGAGAAGCACCGGTCCGGCCACGCCGGCCGCCCGCGGCCGAAGTCCTCCCCCACGAGACCGATCTCCTGGAAGTTGAGATCCTCATACCGGACCGGCTCCTGGGCATAGGCACCCTGCACCTTGAACGTCTCCCCCGGCACCCCCCACGACAGACCGACACAGGGCAACCCGAGCCGCTCCACACTCCATGGCCACATCATGGATTTCAGGCACTCCTGCCCCAGAATCGAGTCCCCATGCACACGGACGCTGACGGACTGCGCACCCCCGCTCATGCGCCGCACGCTAGTCACTAAACCGGCGCGGAGGAAGGTGGCACCCCACTGATCCGCGCCGATCGGCCACGATCAGACGTTGCGCGTGACATCACCACCTTGGCGATGAGTGCGCGGCGCGGCCACCGCCGCAGGTCAGTGGGAGCTGGAACCGATTTCGATGACCAGCACACCGGCCATGATCAGCAAGATCCCCAAGATCATGGTGCGGGTCAGGGGTTCCTTGAATAGGACATGGGACGCGATCGCGGTCAAGGCAACCCCCGCGGCGGCCCAGATCCCGTAGGCGACACCGAGCCCGATCCCGGCGCGCAGCGCGAGGGTCAGGAAGACAAAGGCCAGCACGTAACCGACGGCCACGGCCGCGTAGAACCCACGACGGCCGGCGGCCGCCACACGCAGGCACAGGGTGGCAGCCACCTCGGACAGGACGGCCCCGGCTAGGAATAGCCACTGCATCACGCTGCCCCCGCCTGCTGCTCGTCGGTGTCGGGGGTATGGTGCGATCCCAGTTCAACCATCAGAACGCCGGCGATCACCAGGGCGATCCCAATCCCCATCATGGCCGTGATCCGTTCGTCGAACAGGACGGCGGACAGCACCGCCGTTGCGGCGACACCCAACGCGCCCCAGATGCCGTAAGCGACACCGAGGGCCATTCCGCGCTTCAGTACCAGGGTGAGGAAGGTGAAGGCTGAGACGTAGCCCAGCAGGACGACCGCGTACAGCGCGGGGTGGGTGAGTGCTGCCTTGAGTGACAGCGATGCGATGACTTCGCTACCGACGGCGCCGGCGAGCAGGAACCATTTGGTCATGGTCTCTCCTGGAAGGGGCGAGCGCCTGCATGCGGCTCGGCCGTGTCTGTTCATTATTCTACCGGCTGGACGCTGGTGTCCCCGCGTTTCCGAGAGGCGTGCTTCGTGGATGCACCGCCATACACGCGCTCATGCCGCTGTTTGCTGGGCCCACCTGCTCGGTTTTCAGGTGTCGATTCCTGCTCGCGTTTCAGCAGTCATTGACAACAACTCTCGCCAGCAAGCCCGGGCCGACCCTGGACCGACCGTTGGTGGACACACTCACCGGCTCCAGGCACAAGAACCTTAAGGAGCTGCACCCCGGCTCGAGCGGGCGCAGCGAGATCCGGATCCTCTTCGCCTTCGACCCCCGCCGGCAGGCAATCCTGTTGGTGGCCGGGGACAAGGCCGGGGCCTGGAAGAAGTGGTACGCCACGAACATCCCCCTGGCCGAGGAACGCCTCGACGCCCACCTCCACGCGCTCCGCAGCACCCCACCCGGTGCTTAGGAGCGAAACCGTGAACCTGAGCAGCACCCCTGAGACCAGCACTGCTTACATCTCACCCCCAGCACCCAGGAGAGCCCCCATGCACACCCTCGACCAGCTCACCGCCCAGCGGCCCCCGCACGCAAGGACCCCCATGAACAGCTCCTCGGCCCGCCCTGACGTCATGTAGATG
>NZ_JAKRNH010000087.1:0-9994 GCF_022346985.1 Micrococcus sp. ACRRV | reverse complement strand
GAGCAAGAACGCCGAGACGCCCTCCCCGACTGGCTCCACCACTACAACCAGCATCGCCCCCACAGCGCCTGCGGGAACCAGCCGCCCTTCTCACGATTGATCAACGTCCCCGGACAGTACAACTAGACTGGCCGACAGGCCGCCGCCCGGGCGGACCGGCGCCCGCGCGCCCGGTCCCCGCCGCGCCGGCGGCGATCCGACGTCCCCTCATGCGAAGGTCATCGACCCATGACTTCCAGTCCCGAGACGGGCGCGTCCGCGGACGCGCCACAGCTCTCCCCCGTGGACGGCCCCGCCGTCGACGCCGCCGTGGCCGAGGCCCTGGCAGCGTTCGAGGCCGCCGCCGACCTCGAGGAGCTCAAGGCCGCGCGCCTGGCCCACCAGGGCGACCGCGCCCCGCTGACCCTGGCCAACAAGGCCATCGGCACCCTGCCCAAGGAGCAGAAGGCCGAGGCCGGCAAGACCATGGGCGCCGCCCGGAGCCGGATCGGCAAGGCCCTCGCCGCCCGCACCGAGGTGCTCGAGGCCGAGCACGCCGCCCGCATGCTCGCCGAGGAGACCGTGGACGTCACCGCGGCCGCCGCGCGTCGCCTCCCGGGCGCCCGCCACCCGCTGTCCCTCCTGCAGGAACGCGTCTCCGACATCTTCGTCGGCATGGGCTGGGAGATCGCCGAGGGCCCCGAGCTGGAGCACGACTGGTTCAACTTCAACGCCCTGAACTTCCCGCCGGACCACCCGGCCCGCGAGATGCAGGACACCTTCTTCGTGGAGCCCCTGGAGTCCAACCTCCTGCTGCGCACCCACACCTCCCCGGTGCAGGTCCGCTCCATGCTGGAGCGCGGCGCCCCCGTGTACGTGCTCTGCCCCGGCCGCACCTTCCGCACGGACGAGCTCGACGCCACCCACACCCCCGTGTTCCACCAGTTCGAGGGCCTGGCCGTGGACCGCGGCCTGACCATGGCCGACCTGCGCGGCACCCTCGAGTACTTCGCCCGACAGATGTTCGGGCCGGAGGCGGAGATCCGCCTGCGCCCGAACTTCTTCCCCTTCACGGAGCCCTCCGCGGAGATGGACATCTGGCACCCGCAGGCCAAGGGCGGCCCGCGCTGGATCGAGTGGGGCGGCTGCGGCATGGTCCACCCCAACGTCCTGCGCTCCGCGGGCATCGACCCGGAGGAGTTCTCCGGTTTCGCGTTCGGCATGGGCATCGAGCGCACCCTGATGTTCCGCAACGAGGTCCCGGACATGCGGGACATGATCGAGGGCGACGTCCGCTTCTCCCAGCACTTCGGAATGGAGCTCTGATCCACCGTGCGTATCCCGCTTGACTGGCTGCGCGAGTTCGCGCAGGTCCCCGCCGACGCCACCGCCGAGGACGTCCTGGCCGACCTCGTCACGGTCGGCCTCGAGGAGGAGGACGTCCACCGCCCGTCCGACGAGCTCACCGGCCCGCTCGTCGTCGGCCAGGTGCTCACCCGCGAGCCCGAGCCGCAGAAGAACGGCAAGACCATCAACTGGTGCTCCGTGCGCGTGGCGCCCGAGGGCGCCGAGCAGACCCTGACCGGTGAGGGCATCGACCCCTCGGGCGTGCAGGGCATCGTCTGCGGCGCCCACAACTTCGAGGTCGGGGACAAGATCGTCGTCTGCCTACCCGGCGCCGTGCTGCCCGGGGACTTCCGCATCTCCCCGCGCTCCACGTACGGCCACGTCTCCGCCGGCATGATGGCCTCCGCCCGCGAGCTCGGCCTCGGCGACGACCACGACGGCATCATCGTCCTGGGCGACATGGGCCTCGACCCCGAGGTCGGCACCGACGTGGTCGACCTCTTCCACCTCCGCGAGGAGGCCGCCGAGGTCAACGTCACCCCGGACCGCTCCTACGCGTTCTCGATCCGCGGCATCGCCCGCGAGTACGCGCACGCCACCGGCACCGCGTTCACGGACCCGGCCGCCGCCGTCACCGCGCCTGAGGCGAACGACGCCGGCCCCGCCGTCACGCTCGCCGACGGCGCCGGCATCTACGGCGTCCCCGGCTGCGACCGGTTCGTGGCCCGCGTGGTCGAGGGCATCGACCCCGCCGCCGCGACGCCGCCGTGGATGGCCGCGCGCCTGCGCTTGGCCGGCATCCGCCCCCACTCCCTGGCCGTGGACGTCTCCAACTACGTCATGTGGGAGCTGGGTCAGCCCCTGCACTTCTACGACGCCGACCGCCTCACCGGCGGGATCACCGTGCGCCGCGCCGCCGCGGGGGAGACCCTGCGCACCCTCGACGACAAGGAGCGCACCCTCGATCCCGAGGACCTCGTGATCGCCGACGAGTCGGGCGCGATCGGCCTGGCCGGTGTCATGGGCGGCGCCGCCACCGAGGTGTCCGAGGGCACCACCCGCGTGCTCATCGAGTCCGCGCACTTCGACCCGGTGTCGATCGCGCGTACCCGCCGCCGCCACCGCCTGCCCTCCGAGGCCTCGAAGCGCAACGAGCGCGGCGTGGACTGGGAGATCGCCGACGAGGCCGCCGAGCGCGCGGTGCAGCTGCTCGTCGAGCTCGCGGGCGGCACCCCCGCCCCGGGCGTCACGGACGTGGGCACCCGGCCCGAGCCCGTCGTCGTCGAGCTGGACCCGGAGTACCCGGCCCGCCGCATCGGCGTGGACTACCCGCGCGAGCGGGTCGTGGAGCTGCTGACCGGGCTCGGCGCGTCCGTCGAGGACGCCGGGGACCTCCTGCAGGTCACGGCGCCCACCTGGCGCCACGACCTGCGCATCCCGGAGGACCTCGTGGAGGAGGTCGCCCGCCTGGACGGCTACGCGAACATCCCCTCCACCCTCCCCGTGGCGCCCCCGGGCCGCGGCCTGACCCGCGCCCAGATGCACCGCCGCCGCGTGGCGGACACCCTGGCCGCCGCAGGCCTCACCGAGGTCCTCGACTACCCGTTCGTCTCCGAGGGGCAGAACCGCCTGTTCGGCTCCGCCACCCCCGAGGAGGGTGCGGCGCAGCGCATGGTGCGCCTGGCCAACCCGATCTCCTCGGAGTTCGGCTGGATGCGCACCACCCTGCTGCCGAACCTCCTGGAGACCGTCCGTCGCAACGTCTCCCGCGGCTTCAAGGACGTCGCCCTGTTCGAGGTCGGCGCCGTGTTCCTGCCGGGTGACGGCGCCCTCGGCTCGCCCTCCAACGAGCCCATCGGTGTCAAGCCCTCCGCCGAGACCCTCGCGGAGCTGGACGCCGGCATCCCGGCCCAGCCCCGCCACGTGGCCGGCGCCTTCGCCGGGCACGTGGCCGCCCCCGGCGCCGGATTCGCCCCGCGCGCGTTCGACTGGCAGGACCCGATCGCCGCCGCGCTCGCGGTCGGCCGGGCTGTCGGGGTGGAGCTGACCGTGGTCCAGGGGACGCACCAGGCGTTCCACCCGGGCCGCACCGCCGCCCTGTCGCTGCCGGACGGCACCGCGGTGGGCGTGGCCGGCGAGCTGCTGCCGGCCTGGCTCGAGGACGCGGACATGCCCGCCCGCACGGGCGCGTTCGAGTTGGACCTGGATGCCGTGGTGGCCGCCGCCGCGGACCGCGTCGTGGCCCGGCCGCTGTCCACGTACCCCGCCTCCCAGCAGGACGTCGCCCTCGTGGTGGCGGACGACGTCGTCGCCGGGGACGTGCGCGCCACCCTCGCCGAGGGCGCGGGCGAGCTGCTCGAGGAGGTCGCGCTGTTCGACGTCTACGCCGGCAAGGGCGTGCCCGAGGGGCACAAGTCCCTCGCCTTCAGCCTGCGCTTCCGTGCGCCGGACCGCACCCTGACGGCCGACGAGGCCTCCGAGGCCCGCGAGGCCGCCACGGCGCTCGCCGCCGAGCGCCACGGGGCCGTGCAGCGCTGAGCCGGACCCCCGGCTCGGCCGTGCGTGAGACGAGCGTGACGACGGCGCCGACCTCCCCCACGCGGGGGATCGAGGTCGGCGCCGTCGGCGTGTCCCGGGCCGAGGGCACCGCGCAGGTGCTGGCGGCCCTGGGGACGAGGCTGGGTCTCGGGCCGCGCGCCCTGGCCCTGGCGCACTCCTGCCCCGGCTGCGGGGCGACGGACCACGGGGCCCCGGCACTGCGCCGCGCCGGCGACGGGACGACGCCCGGTGGGGCGCCCGGCGACGACGGGGGGCCCGTCCTGCCCGCCGTGAGCCTCACCCACGTCGACGGGCCCCGGCCGGTGACCGTGCTCGCGTGGTGCACGCCGTCCGTCGCAGGCACGGCGTGGGGGATCGGCGTAGACGCCGAGGACCCGACGGCGCCGCAGACCCTGCGCGCCTTCGCCGCGGGAGCGGACGGCGCCGCGGAGATCGACGCCGTGGCCTTCGCGGCGGAGGAGCGCGCCGTCCTGGCCGGGCTGTCCCCGGAGGGGGCCCTCGCCGAGCGCGTGCGCCTCTGGACCGTCAAGGAGGCCCTGGTGAAGGCCCGCGGGACCGGGTTGGACCGCGACCCCGCCGAGGTGCGCCCCCAGCCCGGGGAGGCGGTCGTGCCCCTGGCGGATCCGCGGCTGCCCCCGGGCGTGGTCGGGACGGTCGCCTGGCGGCCGGCCTCCTAGCCCCGGCGCGGCGTGCCGGCACCCCGAGCCCGGGCGGGGGCTCAGCCGGGGAAGGCGGGCAGCTCCGGCCGCAGGGTCCAGGCGTCGAACAGCGCGTCCACGTCCTCCGGGGCCACGTCGGCGCGCGGCGCCCAAGCGAGCACGTGGGCGCGGAACCCCGGCGTGTCCACGGTGGCGAAGCGGTGCCGGGCCACCCAATCCCGGAGCATCTCGCCGAACACGGCGTCACCCAGCAGCGTGCGCACGGCCAGCACCGTGAGCGCGCCCCGCTTGTACACGCGATCGTCGAACATGTCGGCGGCGCCCGGCGCGGCCAGGACGAGGTCTTCCCCCTGGCGCTTCAGGCCGTGCCAGGCCTGCTTCGCCTCGTGGCGGAGGGCGGCCCGGCCCGACGCCTCCGCCCACAGCCACTCGGAGTAGCAGGCGAATCCCTCGTGCAGCCACAGGTCGGACCAGCGCCCCAGGGTCACGGCGTTGCCGAACCACTGGTGGGCCATCTCGTGGGCGATCAGCCGCTCCGACTCCCACGAGCCGTCCAGGTGGTTCACGCCGAACAGGGACAGGCCCGCGGCTTCGAGGGGGATCTCCAGGACGTCGTCGGCGACGACGGCCGCGTAGTCGTCGAACGGATAGGGCCCGTAGGCCGCGGTGAAGGCCTCCATCATGCGGCCCTGGCCGGCCATCGCGGCCTCGGCGCGGGCCTGCAGGTGCGGGGAGACGACGAGGCGCAGGGGCGGCACGCCCCCGGCCGCGGCCGACTCCGGCGTCCCGGAGCCCGGCGCGGTCACCTGCCGGTACCGGCCGATCTGCAGGGTGAGCAGGTAGGCGGGGACGGGCCGGTCCATGACCCACCGCCAGGTCTCGCGGGATCCGCGGGAGCGCAGGCGGGTGCCGCGGCCGTTGGCCACGGGGAGGTAGCCGGCGTCGCAGGTGACGGTGATGTCCGCGGTCTGGCGGACCGCGGGGGAGTCGATGCACGGCACCCACGTGGACGCGCCGTGGGGCTGCCCGGCCACGAGCACCCCGTCCGTCAGCTCCTCCCAGCCGATGGTCCCCCACGGGCTGCGGCGGGGCCTCGGGTGCCCCGAGTAGGACAGCCGCAGGACCACGAGCGACCCCTCCGGCAGGGAGGCGCCCAGGTGCACGACCACGCGGTGCGGGTGGTTGCGCGGCGTCGTCGCCCTCACCTTGAGGGGGCGGCCGTCGTGCGTGCCGGCGGCGCCGTCGACGGCGAGCCGGTGCAGGTCGAGCTCGACGGTGTCGCTCTGCCGGCACAGCCGCACGTGGAGCTCCGCGACGCCGGCCACCCGGTTGGACGCCAGCCGGACGTCGAGCTCCACCCGCAGGTGCTCGATCGTGGCGGTGTCGGAGCCGACTCCGGGGATGTACGGGTCGGTGCTCATCGGATGCCTCCTGCGCTGGTCGGGTCGGGGATCACGGGCAGCGCGCCGGTGGCGGCCGCGGCCCGCTGGTGTGCTGTCGGGGTCTTGCCGGGCCGGCGCCACGGGGCCACGGGGTTGCCGAGCCACCAGGTGCCGCCGGGCAGCTCCTCGCCGCGCATGACGAGCGAGCCGGCGCCCACGGTGGTGCCCTCGCCCAGACGCGCGGCGGGCAGCACCACGGAGTTGGGGCCGAGGGTGGCGCCGTCGGCGAGGACGACCTCGTCGAGGGCCATGACGCGGTCGTGGAAGAGGTGGGTCTGCACCACGCAGCCGCGGTTCACGGTGGCCCCGTCGCCCAGGGTGACGAGGTCCGCCTCCGGGAGCCAGTAGGACTCCACCCAGGCGCCGCGGCCGATGCGGGCGCCCATGCCTCGCAGGAACCAGACCATGGCAGGGGTGCCGGCGGCGGCGCGGGAGAACCAGGGGGCGGCGAGGAACTCGGTGAACGTGTCCGCGACCTCGTTGCGCCAGATGAACGAGGACCACAGGGGGTGCTCGCCGGCACGCACGCGGCCCACGAACGCCCTCTTGGCGAGGACGGTCACCACGGCGGCGACGGCGCCCGCCGCGAGCAGGACGGCGCCGCCGAGCAGGGCGGCCAGCCACCAGGTGCCCACCGCTGCGAGGGCGGCGAGGGCGGCGCCCACGGCGATCGTCAGCGCGACGTGCAGCCAGACCGGGATCGCGCGCAGCAGCTCCCAGCCGGTGCGGGCGGCCTTGAGCCGGGCCGGGGGCGCGTAGGTGAGCGAGGCGTCGGCCTCGACCTCGGTGCGGCGCAGGCGCACGGGCGGCGATCCCATCCACGAGGTGCCGGCCTTGGTCTTGGCGGGGGTGGTGGAGAGGACGGCCACGAGGGAGTCCCTGCGGAGGGTGCGGCCACCGGGGACCATGCCGGAGTTGCCCACGAAGGAGCGCTTGCCGACCTTCGCCGGGGCCACGTGCATCCAGCCGTGCTCGAGCGTGTAGGAGGAGACCATCGTGTCGTCGGCGAGGAACGCGCCGTCGCCGACCTGGGTCATCGTCGGCAGGAGCACCACCGTGGACGCCTCGACGTCCTTGCCGACGCGGGCGCCGAGCCAGCGCAGCCAGGTGGGCGTGAAGCGGGAGGCGTAGATCGGGAAGAGCTGGTCGCGGGCGGCGTCGAGCAGGCGCTCGGTGGCCCAGATCTGCCAGCCCACCCGCGAGCGCACGGGGTGGTGGCCCGGGGTGATGCCGATCGCGAGGACGCGCACGGCGACGAGCACCAGCAGCATCTGCACGCCGAACCACACGGCGGCGATCAGCGGGCTGGCCGCGAGCAGGCGGGCGGCGGCGGTGCCGACGGCCTGCAGCGGCGACGCGTCCGCGGCGGCGGGCGGCCACCAGGTCAGGGACCACGCGCCGACGGCCGCCGCGGCGGCCACGGCCGCCAGCGGCAGCAGCGCCACGGCCGTGGAGGAGAGCGTGGAGAGCACGCGCCAGCCGGCGGCGTCTGGGGCGGTCTCGGCCGGGGCCGAGCCGCGCTTGACCTTGCCGAGCTTCACGGCGGGGGAGCCGCCGTGGCGCTGGTGGCCGCGCAGACGCCCGGCCACGGTGGAACCGGCCTCGACGTGGGCGCCGGCGCCCACCTTGGCGCCGGGCAGCAGGGTGGAGCGGGACCCGACGACGGCCCCGGCCCCGACCTCCACGGTGCCGACGCGTAGCACGTCGCCGTCGACCCAGTAGCCGGAGAGGTCGACCTCCGGCTCGATCGAGGCGCCCTCGCCCACGGTGAGGAGCCCCGTCACGGGCGGGAGGGCATGCAGGTCGGCGTCGCGGGCGATGCGGTTGCCCAGCAGCCGGCCGTAGGCGGGGATCCACCCGGCCCCGGCGAGGGAGTAGGGGTCCACGAGGTCGGTGACCTGCTGCGCCAGCCAGAGGCGCAGGTGCACGCGTCCGCCGCGCGGGTAGGCGCCCGGGCCCACGCCGTGCAGCAGGGCGCGTGCCGTCAGCCCGGCCACGAGCATGCGGCCGGGGGCGGTGACCACGAACAGCCCCACGAGCGCGAGGATCCACCACGGGACGGTGGGCAGTCCGGGGACCAGGCCGGTGGCGGCGAGGAGGTTCACGGCGACGCCGGCCCACGTCCCCAGGCGCAGCGCCGGGAGGATGAACACGGGCAGCCCCACGAGGGTCTGGGCCCACTGGGTGCGCCGCCGGGTGGTGTCGACGTTGCGCTCGTGGACCTCGATGCCCTCGGCGCCCTCGCCGAGCACGGCGGAGACGAGCTCCTCGGCGGTGGGGTGGCGGTAGACGTCCTGGACGGTCACGCCGGGGTGGCGCTCGCGCAGCCGGGCCACGAGCTGGGCCGCGGCGAGCGATCCGCCGCCGGCGGAGAAGAAGTCGGTCGAGCCGTCGGCCGGGGCCGCGCCGAGCACGGCCGCCCACTGGGCCAGGACCCAGCCGTCGGGGGTGGACTCGTCGGGGGTGTCGGCGTCGTCGGTGGCGGCGGTGCCGGGCAGCGGCCAGGGCAGGGCGTTGCGGTCGACCTTGCCGGAGGTCTTCGTCGGCAGGGAGTCGACGAGGGCCAGGCGCGGGACGATCGCCGCGGGCAGCTCCTCGGCGAGCCGGGCGTGGGCGGCGTCGAGGTCGAAGCCCTCGAGCGGGCCCGTGGGCTTGAGGTAGCCCACGAGGAGCTGGTTGCCGGCCGGGGTGGTGCGCACCGCGGCGGCGCCGCCCTGCACACCGGGCAGGTTCTGGAGGGCTGCGTCCACCTCGCCGAGCTCGATGCGGCGGCCGCCGACCTTGACCTGGTCGTCGGCGCGGCCCAGGAACAGCAGGCCCGCGGGGTCGTAGAGCACGAGGTCGCCGGAGCGGTAGGCGCGGTCCCAGCCGAGGGTCTCCATGGGCGCGTACTTCTCCGCGTCCTTGGCGGGATCGAGGTAGCGGGCCAGGCCCACGCCGCCGATGATCAGCTCGCCGGTCTCGCCCTCCGCCACGGGGACGCCGGAGGCGGGGTCGACGACGGCCAGGTCCCAGCCGTCCAGGGGCAGGCCGATGCGCACGGGGCCCTCGCCGGCCAGCGGGGCGGCGCACGCGACGACGGTCGCCTCGGTGGGGCCGTAGGTGTTCCAGACCTCGCGGCCGGGCACGGCCAGGCGCGCGGCGAGGTCGGGCGGACAGGCTTCGCCGCCGAAGATCAGCAGGCGCACGTTCGCGAGCGCGGCCGTCGGCCACATCGCGGCGAGGGTCGGCACGGTGGAGACGGCCGTGATGCGCCGCTCGGCCAGCCAGGGGCCGAGGTCCATGCCCGAGCGGACGAGCGCGCGGGGCGCGGGCACGAGGCACGCGCCGTGGCGCCAGGCCAGCCACATCTCCTCGCAGGAGGCGTCGAAGGCCACGGAGAGGCCGGCCAGGACGCGGTCGCCGGGGCCGAGCGGATCGGCGGTGAGGAAGATCCGGGCCTCGGCGTCCACGAAGGCGGCCGCGGAGCGATGGGACACGGCGACGCCCTTGGGCGTGCCGGTCGAGCCGGAGGTGAAGATGATCCACGCGTCGTCCTCCAGGCGGGGGGCGCGGGCCTCGGGCGCCTCGGCCCGCTCGGCGGCCGCGCGGACGTCGAGCTCGCGCTCGCCGGTCAGGACGCCGGCCACCCGGGCCTCGCCGAAGACGAGCCGGGCGCGCTCCTCGGGGTCGTCCGCGTCCACCGGCACGTAGGCGGCGCCGACCGCCATGACGGCGAGGATGGAGACGTAGAGGGCCGCGGTGCCGGAGGGGATCCGCACGCCCACCCGGTCGCCCGCGCCGATGCCGTGCGCCTGCAGGAACCGCGCGGACTCGAGGACCCGGTCCAGCAGCTCCGCGTAGCCGAGCTGCGCCGTGCCGTCGTCCAGGGCGGGTGCCTCGGGGTGCTCGCGCGCGGTCGCGTCGAGGATGTCGATCAGCGTGCGTGGCGGCGGTGTGCGGTCCGTGCCCGGCAGCTGGGGTGCGTGCGGGGTGCCGGCGTCGTGGGGGGCGGAGCGGGGCGTGGAC
>NZ_JAKRNH010000086.1:0-10203 GCF_022346985.1 Micrococcus sp. ACRRV | reverse complement strand
CGCGATCGGCGACGCCCCGGCCGCCTCCGCGCCGTCCGCCCCGGTCCCGGCCGCCTCGCCGTCCGGGGGCGCGACGGCGCCGTCCTCCACCGCGTTGGCGTCCGTCGCCCCGGTGGACCCGGCCGACGTGGCCGCGGCCGTGGCCCCGGCGCTCGCACAGGCACCGGGGACGGCGTCGGCCGAGGTGCGGGACGCGGCCACCGGCGAGGTCCTCTACGCGCGCTCCGCGGACCAGGCGGTGGCGCCGGCGTCGGCCCTGAAGATCCTCACCGCCGTCACGGCCGTGGACGTCCTCGGTGCGGACCGCGCGCTCACCACGTCCGTGGTGGCCCTGCCGGGCGGCGGCGCCACCGAGCTCGTCCTGGTGGGCGGCGGCGACGCCCTGCTCGGCGCCGGCGCGTCCGATCCGGGCCGCGTGGACGGCCGTGCCGGCCTGCGCACCCTCGCCCGGCGCACCGTGGCGGGCCTGCGGGAGCGCGGCGTGACGGGGCCCGTGGCGGTCAGCACGGACCTGCGCCTGTTCACGGACGCCTCCCCCCTGAACCCCGCGTGGTCCGCGGGGCTCGTGGAGAGCGGCAACATCACCGCGGTGCAGCCGCTGGCCACGTACGGCGGGCGGACCGCGCCGGGCACAGGGGAGGACCGGATCGCGGACCCGGCCGCGTTCGCCGCCCTGGCCTTCCAGCGGGAGCTGACGGCCGCCGTCGCCGACTCGGGCGCGGACCTGTCCGTGCGCGCCCGGGACGTGGTCCCCGCCACCTCGGCGCCGCGCGGCGACGTGCTCGCCACGGAGCCGGTGGCGCGCGTGGAGTCCGCGCCGGTGGGCCAGCAGGTGGCGTACCTGCTGGCCCACTCGGAGAACCAGGTGGCCGAGGTGCTCGCCCGCGTGGCCGCGGCGGCGGACGGGCGCCCCGCCACGCACGCCGCCGTCCCCGGGCTCCTGCGCGACCGCGCGGCGGCGCACGGGGTGGACACGGCCGGGATGCGGCTCGTGGACGCCTCGGGGCTGTCCCCTCAGAACCGCGTGACCGCGCACCAGCTCGCCGGGCTGGTCGAGGCCGTGCAGGCAGACCCGGCTCTCGCCCCGGTGCGGGACGGACTGCCCCGGCCCGGTGAGGACTCGACCCTCGCCGAGCGGTTCCCGGGGAGCCCCGCGCGCGAGGCCGTGGCCGCGAAGACCGGCACCCTGGACCAGACCGTGTCCCTCACGGGCACCGTCACCACGGGGTCCGGGCGCGTGCTCGCGTTCAGCATCGTGTGCTCCGGTGTGGACTGGCGGATCGCGCCGGCCCGCGCCGCGATCGACGAGGCGGTGAGCGCGCTCGCCGCGCTCTGAGCGGGCGGGCGCGGCGTCGGGCCCGGGACGCGCTGCCGCGTCCGGTCCCTGTGGTCTGATGGATCCATGACCGCCGACCAGCCCGTCCCCTCCCCGGCCCACCCCGTGGACTGGGACGCCGCCGCGCGCGCGGCCGGCTCCCTGGCCGCCGCCGGACCGCGGATCGGCACCCGCGAGGCCCGGCGCGAGGCCGAGGGGCTGCGCGCCGCCGCGGCGGCCTCCGTGGCCCACGTGCACCGGCTGACCGGCCTGGCCGCGGCCGAGGACCTGCGGGACTCGCAGGTGCTCGTGGTGGACCGCCCGACGTGGTCCCTCGCCAACACGCAGTCCTTCGCGGGGCTGCTGGAGCCGTCCTTCGCGCACCTGCGCGCCACGCGGCCCCAGGAGTACGCACTCACCACGGCACCCCTCACACGCCGCGCGGCCGCCCTGGAGATGGGTGGGATCCTCGCCTGGCTCTCCTCCAAGGTCCTCGGCCAGTACGACCCGTTCTCCGCCCTCCCCGGTCCTGACGGCGTCCCCGCCGGTCCCGCGGGCGGCCGCCTCCTGCTGGTGGCCCCCAACGTGGCGCAGGTCCGCCGGGAGATCCACGTGGACCCCGCCGACTTCCGCCTCTGGGTGTGCCTGCACGAGCAGACCCACCGCGTGCAGTTCGCCGCCGCCCCCTGGCTGCGCGGCCACCTGCAGGGGGAGATCACCGCGCTGACCGGCGGGCTGTTCGACAAGGCCGAGTCCCTGCCGGAGCGCCTGCGCTCCGCCCTGGCCGCCGCGAACCCCCTGGGCGCCTCGACGTCGCCGGGCGCCGGGCGCGCGGGGCAGGACGACGGCGCCGCCGGGCCCGGCGGGCGCCCCGCGCTGGGACTGCTCGGCGCGATCCAGGACGAGGAGGACCGCGCTCGGCTGTCCCGGCTGACCGCGGTGATGTCCCTGCTGGAGGGCCACGCGAACGTGGTCATGGACGCCGTGGACTCCTCCGTGGTGTCCTCCGTGAAGACCATCCGCCGCCGGTTCGACGCCCGCGGGGACCGCCGCTCCGGCCTCGACCGCCTGCTGCGCCGCCTGCTGGGCATGGACGCGAAGATGGCGCAGTACCGGGACGGGCAGCGGTTCGTGGACGCGGCCGTGGCCGAGCTCGGGAGGGACGGGTTCAACGTGGTCTGGGACGCGCCCGAGCTGCTGCCGAGCGAGGAGGAGATCCACGCGCCGGACCGCTGGGTCGCGCGGATCCGTGCCCAGGCCTGAGCCCCCCCACGCTGTCGTTCGAGAGACGAACGGCGTGTCGAGCCCTTTCGTTCGCGATGTGGTCGCCGTCCCCGGCGCACCCACCCTGCCCGCCCTCGCCGGCCCGTGGCCGCCGCGGTCCCGCTGGCCCGAGCCCCTGCACCGGGCCGTGGAGTCCGTCCGCGCGGTCCGCGCGGAGCATCCCGGCCCGGTCCTCGTGGCGCTCTCCGGCGGCGCCGACTCCCTGGCCCTCGCGGTCGCCTGCGCCGTGCTGGCGGGCACGCGTGCGGGGGAGCGGCTCGGCCCGGCGGGGGCCGTCGTCGTCGACCACGGGCTCCAGGACGGCAGCGCCGCGGTGGCGGCGGCGGCCGCCCGGACCGCCCGGGCGCTGGGCCTGGCGCCCGTCACCGTGGAGGCCGTCACCGTGACCCCCGCCGGCGACGGACCCGAGGCCTCCGCCCGCTCCGCCCGCCGCACCGCGCTCGCCCGCGCGGCGGAGGGGGTCGGGGAGGGGACCCCCGCCCTCGTGCTCACCGCCCACACCGCCGACGACCAGGCCGAACAGGTCCTCCTCGGCCTCGCGCGCGGATCCGGCACCCGCTCCCTCGCGGGCATCCCGGCGCACGGCGCGCTCCCCGGCGGGGTGGCCCTGGCCCGCCCGCTGCTCGGCCTGAGCCGCGCCGACACCGAGGCGATCTGCCGCTGGGCCGGGCTCACCTGGTTCACGGACCCCCACAACGCGGACCCGGCCCTGCTGCGCTCGCGGGTCCGCACACGGATCCTGCCCGCCCTCGAGGACCCCGACACCGGCCTCGGCCCCGGCCTGCGCGCCGCCCTCGTGCGCACGGCGGCCATCGCCGCGGAGGACGCCGCCGCCCTGGACGCCTGGGCCGACGACGCCCTCGCCCGCCTCCGCCTGCCTGCCCCGGAGACCGACCGCCCCGCCCCCGTCCTCCTCGACCTCGACGCCCTCGCCGCGCTCCCGGCCGCGGTGCGCCACCGGGTGCACGCCCGCGCGGCCCGGGCCGCGGGAGCCGGCACGCCGTCCCGTGAGCGGATCCTCGCGGCCGACGCGCTGGTGGCGGCCGCCCACGCCGGGGGCGGCTCGGCCGGGCCGGTGGAGCTGGGCCACGGCGTCACGGTGCGCCGCGTCGCGGCGGGGGAGGGCGGCGTCGGCGGCCGGAAGGAGGGCGGTCCGTCGGGGTGTGCCAGACTTGCCTACATCCCCCGCCCGGCGGACCGGTGAGCCGGGCCGGGCGACCTCGCACAGCACCCCACGAAGCACCTCAGGAGCGGCGCCATGGACGCACAGGATGTCCAGAACGATCTCACCCACGTCCTCATGTCGAAGGAGGAGGTCCAGGACACCATCCGTGACCTCGCCGCCCAGATCGACCGCGACTACGAGGGCAAGGACCTGCTGATCGTGGCCGTGCTCAAGGGCGCCGTCATGGTCGTGGCGGACCTGACCCGCGCGCTGCACTCGCACGTGGAGATGGACTTCATGGCCGTCTCGTCCTACGGCTCCGGCACCAAGTCCTCCGGCGTCGTCCGCATCCTCAAGGACCTCGACGCCGACCTCACCGGCCGCCACGTGCTGATCGTGGAGGACATCATCGACTCCGGCCTGACCCTGTCCTGGCTGAAGGCGAACCTGGAGACCCGCGGCCCGGCGTCGGTGGAGATCTGCACGTTCCTGCGCAAGCCGGACGCCATGAAGGTGGACATCGACGTGAAGTACGTCGGCAAGGACATCCCGAACGAGTTCGTGGTGGGCTACGGCCTGGACTACGCGGAGAAGTACCGCAACCTGGACTTCGTCGGCACGCTCGCCCCGCACGTCTACAGCTGAGCCGCGCCGCGGCTCCCCCGTGGGGAGGCGGCCGAGTGAAGCGGACACGCCGCCACGGACCCCGTCAGGGGTTCCTATGACGGCGTGTCCGCTTCACTCGCGTCCGGGGGTCCATCCACGACGACGCAGTGCGGCCTCCGCCAGGGCCGTCGTGCCGCGGAACCCCTCCGCGAGGTCTGCGGCGGCGGCGCGGATGACCACGACCCCTCGGCGCTGGAACGCCGCGTCGCGGAGGGTGTCCCTGCGCACCTGGACGGGATCGTCGTGTCCGGCGCCCTCGTACTGCAGGACCACGCCGTGGCGACGCCACCCGAGATCCGCCGTCGCCGGCCGGCTCCGGGAGAAGGCGGGATCCCACACCTCCAGCTGCAGCTCCGGCTCGGGGAGGCCCGCGTCCAGCAGAGCGAGCCGCAGCCTGGTCTCCGGCGGTGAGTGGGCGCCGTCGCGGACCAGGGCGGCGGCATCCCGGGCGAGGACGGCGTGACGTTGGCCGGGTCGGGCGGCCGCCTGCACCAGGGCTGCGCGGGAGCACAGGGGGTCCGCGCGTTCCGGGCCGGAGGAGCACACGAGCCGGTCTCCCAGGACCACCAGTTCCGCGAGGTCCAGGAGGCTCGCCAGATCCCGCCATGTGCGGGCGGGCCCCGTGACCGGGATGGGGCCGTCGAGCGGCGGGCCGGGGCCGCGGACGAGCTGTGCCCCCTCGGAGGTCGGCCGGCGCCGGTGCATCCGGACCCCTGCAGGAGCGCTGTTCGCGGTGCCCGGTGGGCGGGTGACGTGGAGCGTGCGGTCGGCCGCCAGCCGCGTCGGCAGCCACAGTCCGGTCAGTCGGGCCGCGGTCAGATGGGATGCGGTGGCGTCCGGTGCCGCGGCGAGCACTCCGGCGAGGGTCTCCTGTTCCGACGGCGTCAGGCGGCTGGCCAGGACCCACGGGGTGTCGGCGCCGGAGGCGGCGGCCGGGCGGGGCGGCAGCGCGGGGTCGACGGTGGAGCCGCCGTCCGTGGCGCCCGTCCAGACCAGGACCCCGCGCCGGAGTCGCCGCACGTCCGAACGACGCAGGCGGGAGGCGGGCACGCCGAGGGCGAGTGCGGAGGCCGTGGTGAACGGCCCGCGGCGCAGGACCGCAGGCAGGTCGCGGGGCGGGCGGGACATGATGTCAGTGTGAGGCGGCCAGCGCTCCACGGGGCCGCCTGTCCACAGGAGTCGGTCCGTCGTCGTGAGGGGCCCTGAACGGACGGGCCGAGTGAAGCCGACGCGCCGCCATTCCTCGGCTCCCCGCCCTCCGTGACGGCGTGTCACCTTCACTCGGCGGGTGGGGGCGGGGGAGGGATGCGGGAGGCATCGGGTGGCTGTCCACCTGGCGCGAACAGTCGAGGCGGCCCTGGGCCCCGCCCGGTAGCGTGGGGCAGTGACCCTCGGGAGGGGTCTCGTCCGCGTCCCCGCGCGGCACGCCGCGCCCGCCCGAGCCACGCCCGGCCCCCGCGGCAGACCAGGAGACACACGGACCGTGAAGAAGCAGTTCAACAAGCCCTACATCTGGATCCTCCTCGGGCTCCTGGTGCTGGGCCTCGTGATCCCCCTGACCACCGCGCAGTCCGGCCGCGGCATGGTGGACACCAACGTGGGCATGGCCCTGCTGAGGGACGACAAGGTCGCCCAGGCCCGCGTCGTCGACGGCGAGCAGCGCGTGGACCTGACCCTGCGCGAGCCCCTCTCCCAGGATGGCCGGGACCTCGGCAAGGACGTGTACTTCCAGTTCTCCGCCGCCCGCGCGCAGGACGTGGTCCGCACCGTGCAGGACTCCTCCGTGGACGGCTACCAGGACGAGCCCGTCCGGGACAGCTGGCTCCTCTCCCTGCTGGGCCTGATGATCCCGTTCCTGCTCATCTCCCTGCTGTTCTGGTTCCTCATGTCCCGCATGCAGGGCGGCGGCGGCAAGGTCATGCAGTTCGGCAAGTCCCGGGCCAAGCTCATCAACAAGGACAACCCGGACGTCCTGTTCAAGGACGTCGCCGGCGCGGACGAGGCCGTGGAGGAGCTCCACGAGATCAAGGAGTTCCTCACGGAGCCGGAGCGCTTCCACGCCGTGGGCGCCAAGATCCCCAAGGGCGTGCTGCTGTACGGCCCGCCCGGCACCGGCAAGACGCTGCTGGCCAAGGCCGTGGCCGGCGAGGCCGGGGTCCCGTTCTACTCGATCTCCGGCTCGGACTTCGTCGAGATGTTCGTGGGCGTGGGCGCCTCCCGCGTGCGCGACCTCTTCGAGCAGGCCAAGGCCAACGCCCCGGCCATCATCTTCGTGGACGAGATCGACGCCGTGGGCCGCTCCCGCGGCGTGGGCATCGGCGGCGGCAACGACGAGCGCGAGCAGACGCTGAACCAGATGCTCGTGGAGATGGACGGCTTCGACGCCTCCACCAACGTCATCATGATCGCCGCCACCAACCGTCCGGACGTGCTGGACCCGGCGCTGCTGCGCCCGGGCCGCTTCGACCGGCAGATCCCGGTGGAGGCCCCGGACCTGGACGGCCGCGCCAAGATCCTCGAGGTCCACGCGCAGGGCAAGCCGATCGCCCTCGACGTCGACCTGCGCTCCCTGGCCAAGCGCACCCCCGGCTACACGGGCGCGGACCTGGCCAACGTGATCAACGAGGCCGCGCTGCTGACGGCCCGCTCCCGCAACAACGTGATCGACAACGCCGCCCTCGACGAGGCGGTGGACCGCGTCATGGCGGGCCCGCAGAAGCGCACGCGCCTGATGAACGAGCACGAGCGCAAGGTGACGGCCTACCACGAGGGCGGGCACGCGCTCGTCGCCGCGGGCCTGCGGAACTCGGCCCCGGTCACGAAGATCACGATCCTCCCGCGCGGCCGCGCCCTGGGCTACACGATGGTGGTCCCGGAGAACGACAAGTACTCCGTGACCCGCAACGAGCTCCTGGACCAGCTCGCCTACGCGATGGGCGGGCGCGTGGCGGAGGAGGTCGTGTTCAAGGACCCGTCCTCGGGTGCCGCGAACGACATCCAGAAGGCCACCGAGACCGCCCGCAAGATGGTCACGGACTACGGCATGAGCTCCAAGGTGGGCGCCGTGAAGCTCGGTTCCGCGAACACGGACCCGTTCCTGGGCGGCGGCGGGGCCGCGTCCCGCGAGTACTCCGAGGAGCTGGCCTACCTGGTGGACGCGGAGGTCCGCGCCCTCCTGGACGGCGCGCACGCCGAGGCCCACTGGGTGCTCACCGAGAACCGCGACGTGCTGGACCGCCTGGCCGCGGAGCTGCTCGAGAAGGAGACCCTGACCCAGGAGCAGATCGCGGAGATCTTCAAGGACGTCCGCAAGCGCCCGGAGCGCCCGCTGTGGCTCGCGGCGGACGACCGGCCCCCGCACGACGTCCCGCCCGTGCTCACCGCCAGGGAGCGCGCGAGCCGTCTGGAGGGCGAGCAGCCGGAGGCCGTGGGCGTCGAGGGCACCACGGTGCCGGACGCGCCCGAAGGCGCCCCGCCCACCGCTCTCGGCGGCGCCGGCGGGTCCGCCGGCGGCCCCGGGGACCTGCCCGGGCAGCACAGCCCGACGCCGGGCCCCACCTACTGATCGAGAGCGGGAGAGCATGACCGAGCAGCACCGAGACGCGGCCCTGGCCGACGCGCACCTGCACCGTCCGCACGAGGCGGCGGCGGACGTCGCCCCCACGACGGGGGCCGGGGCGGCCCTGGCCGGCGCCGTCCCCGGCGTGCCCGGCACGTTCGACCCGGACCAGGACACCGTGGACCGCCCGCGCATCGAGGCGGCCGTGCGGGAGATCCTCCTGGCGATCGGCGAGGACCCGGATCGGGAGGGGCTGCAGGACACCCCCAAGCGGGTGGCCAAGGCCTACGCGGAGTTCTTCGCGGGCCTGCACCAGCGCCCCGAGCAGGTGCTGGGCACCACGTTCGACCTCTCCCACGAGGAGCTCGTGCTGGTGAAGGACATCCCGTTCTACTCGACGTGCGAGCACCACCTGGTGCCGTTCCACGGGGCCGCGCACATCGGGTACATCCCGTCCGCCGAGGGGCGCGTGACGGGCCTGTCCAAGCTGGCCCGCCTGGTGGAGCTCTACGCCCGCCGGCCGCAGGTGCAGGAGCGGCTGACCACCCAGGTGGTGGAGGCGCTCATGGAGCACCTGCAGCCGAAGGGTGCGATCGTCGTCGTGGAGGCGGAGCACATGTGCATGTCCATGCGCGGCGTGCGCAAGCCCGGCGCCAAGACCGTCACCTCGGCCGTGCGCGGCCAGCTGCGCGACCCCTCCACGCGTGCCGAGGCCATGAGCCTCATCATGCACGGCTGAGCCCTCGGGCATCGGCGCCCGCCCCTTCCTCCCGGTCGACGTCGTCGACGGGGGACCGTTCCGGGCCCCCTGCGGCGTCGGGGGTGCATGCCAGACTGGGTGGAGACCGCCCGCGCAGAGGAAGGACGCACGTCATGCTCCCGAAGCCGTTCCACGAGCTCCCGGACCGCACGCTGGTCATGGGCATCCTGAACGTCACGCCGGACTCCTTCTCCGACGGCGGCGCGCACGACCGCGTGGACGCGGCGGTCGCCCACGGGCTCGACCTGCTGGCGCAGGGGGCGGACCTGATCGACGTCGGCGGGGAGTCCACGCGCACGGGCGCCACGCCCGTGGACCCGGCCGAGGAGCAGCGCCGCATCCTGCCGGTGGTGGAGGCGCTGCTGGCGGAGGGCGCGGTCCTCTCGATCGACACCATGCACACCGCCACGGCGCGGGCCTGCCTGGCGCTGGGCCCGGTGATCGTCAACGACGTCTCCGGTCTGGTCCACGAACCGGACATGCCGGCGCTGGTGGCGGAGTCCGGCGCCCCGTGCATCCTGATGCACAACCGCGGGCACGCGCAGGTCATGGACTCGCTGGCCCACTACGAGGACACCCTCGGGGAGGTCGTCCGGGAGCTGTCCGAGGTCACGGACCGCTTCCTGGCCGCGGGTGCGTCCCCGGAGCAGATCATCCTCGACCCGGGCCTGGGGTTCGCCAAGGCCGGCGAGCAGAACTGGGAGCTGCTGCGCGGTCTGGAGCGCATCGAGTCCCTGGGCCGCCCGGTGCTGGTCGCCGCCTCCCGCAAGCGGTTCCTGGGCACGGTGCTGGCCGGTGAGGACGGCACGCCGCGGCCCGCGCTCGATCGGGACCACGCCACGGCGGCGGTGTCCGCGATCTCCGCGGCGCACGGGGCCTGGGGCGTGCGCGTGCACGACGTCCGCTCCTCCGTGGACGCCGTCCGAGTGGGAGACGCCTGGCGCGGGGCCGCCCCGCGGCCCGCCGGCCCGGGGGAGGCGCGCGCATGAGCGACGTCATCCGCCTGACGGGCCTGACGGCCACCGGCCGTCACGGCGTGTTCGAGCACGAGCGGCGCGACGGGCAGCCGTTCACCACGGACGTGGCCCTCACCCTCGACGCCGGCCCCGCGGCCGCCCGGGACGACCTGGCCCGCACCGCGAACTACGCCGAGGTCGCCGAGACCGTGGTGCGCCTGGTGACGGGGGAGCCGTTCGACCTGATCGAGACCCTCGCCGTCCGCATCGCCGAGGCGGTGCTCGCCGAGCAGCCCGTGGTCACCGCGGTGGAGGTCACCGTGCACAAGCCGCAGGCCCCCATCCCGCACGACTTCACGGACGTCTCCGTGACCGTGGCCCGCCGGAGGGGCGCATGAGCCGCCCCGAGGCCGCCACAGCCTCGATCCCCGGGGTCACCGTGAGCACCGCGCACCTGGACGGCCCGCGCCCCGACGTCCTCCGCCCGGACTCCACACC
>NZ_JAKRNH010000085.1:0-10413 GCF_022346985.1 Micrococcus sp. ACRRV | reverse complement strand
GTCGCCTCCTGAGACCGGCCAGGCATTCAGTCCCCGGGCGCGGGGCGGGGCTTCGAGGTGCTCACCGTTCCGACGCTACCGCCCCGCGCCCGGGGACTGAATGCCTGGCCGGTCTCAGGAGGCGACGGGGCGTCCCCCGGCGCGGCCGACAGCGATCTCGTACAGGGAGATGCCCACGGCCATGGACGCGTTGAGCGACTCCATCTCCGACTGGATCGGGATCGACACGATCTGCTGGCAGTGTTCCCGCACCATCCGCGACAGCCCCTTGCCCTCGGCGCCGACGACCAGGACCAGCGGCTCCGTGGCCAGGGCGAGGCCGGGCAGGGAGACGTCCCCGCCGCCGTCGAGCCCCAGGACGAAGTAGCCCATCCGGTGCAGCTCCACCAGCGTGGTGTTGAGATTGCCGGCCTGGGCCACCGGCACGCGCGCCGCGGCGCCGGCCGAGGTGCGCCACGCCGTGGCCGTCACGCCCACGGAGCGCCGCTCCGGGACGATCACGCCGTCCGCGTCGAACGCGGACGCCGAGCGGATGATGGCGCCCAGGTTGCGGGGATCCGTGATCCCGTCCAGGGCGATGAGCAGCGGCGGGGTGCGCAGGTGGCCCTTCTCCTGGGCCTCCATGGCCTCGCGGCCCAGCGTCAGGGCGTCCGCGTACTGGTACGGCGGGATCTGCAGCACGAGGCCCTGGTGCACCGCCTCGCCGGACATGCGGTCCAGCTCCGGGCGCGTGTTCTCCATGACCGGCACCTTGTTCTCCGCGCAGAGCCGCAGGGCCTCCTTGACGCGGTCGTCCACCTCGATGCGGGTGGCCACGTGCAGGGCCTTCGCCGGGATGCCCGCCCGCAGCGCCTCCACCACGGGGTTGCGACCGGAGACGGTCTCGTCCGTGAGCTTCACGCGGCCGCGGACCTGGTCGCGGACCGGGACGCGGCCGCCACCGTGCTTGGCCGCGGAGCGCTCGTCCAGCTGCTTGGCGCGGTGGGCCTTGTGGTAGACGCGGTCCTCGGCCTTCGGGGTGGGGCCCCTGCCCTCGAGCGCCTTGCGGCCGTGGCCGCCGGTGCCCTTCTGGGGGCCCTTCTTGCCCTTGGGGGCGCGGGATCCGCCGGAGCGGGGTGCGGTGGACATGGTCGGACTCCTGGAGTGCCGGGGACGGGTGGGCGGCGCTCGGACGCCGGATCGCCCCCAAGTCTAGGCGGCGCGCCCGGCACCCCACCGGGCGCTCAGCCCGCCAGGTGCCAGGTGGCGCCCTGGGCGCCGTCCTCCACCACGACGCCGGCCGCGGCCAGGGCGTCCCGGATCCGGTCCGCAGTGGCCCAGTCCTTGTCCGCGCGGGCCTGGGCGCGGGCCTCGATCTGGGAGCGCACGAGCGAGTCCAGGGCCGCGGCCTCGGGTCCCGAGCCGCCGGCAGAGGCCTCGGGCACGTCGTCGAGGCCGAGGACGGCCGTCATGGCGGCGACCTCGGCCAGGCGGGCCCGGGCTGCGGCGTCGTCGCCGGCCGCGAGCGCGGAGTTGCCGGCGCGGACCGCCTCGTGGAGCACCGCGAGCGCCTGCGGGACGGCGAGGTCGTCCTCCATGGCGGCGCGGAACGCGGCGGGGACGTGCTCGGCGAGCGGGGCGGTGAGCTCCGGGGCGCCGAGGGCGGCGGCGGCGCGCTGCACGAAGTTCTCGATGCGCTCCACCGCGGCCTCGGCCTCCTCCAGGGCACCGGGACGATAGTCCAGCTGGGAGCGGTAGTGGGCCTGGCCCAGGAAGTAGCGCACGGCCTTGGGCCGGGCCATGGCCAGCATCTCCTGGGGGGAGATCGTGTTGCCCACGGACTTGGACATCTTCTCGCCCTGATAGGTGACCAGGCCGTTGTGCAGCCAGAACCGGGCGAAGGGGTCGCCGGCCGCCGCGGACTGGGCCAGCTCGTTCTCGTGGTGCGGGAAGCGCAGGTCCAGGCCGCCGCCGTGGACGTCGAACTCCCCGCCGAGGTACTTCGTGGACATGGCGGAGCACTCCAGGTGCCAGCCGGGGCGGCCCGCGCCCCACGGGGAGCTCCAGACGGCGGTCACCGGCTCACCCTCCTTGGCACCCTTCCAGAGGGCGAAGTCGCGGGGGTCCCGCTTGCCGCGGGGGTCGGCGTCCGGGGCGTCCTGCATGTCCTCGACGCGCTGCCGGGTCAGCTCGCCGTAGCGGTCCCACGAGCGGACGTCGAAGTACACGTCCCCCGAGCCGTCGGCGGCCGGGTACGCGTGGCCGCGCTCGATGAGCCGCTCGATCAGGGCGAGCATCTCCGGGACGTGGCCCGTGGCGCGCGGCTCGTAGGTGGGGCGGCGGACGCCGAGGGCGAGGTAGGCGGCATCGAACGCGTTCTCGAACCGGAAGGCCAGCGCCCACCACGGCTCGTCGGCCGGGTACATCTCGGAGGGCTCGAAGCCCGGCTCCTGCGAGGCGGCGGAGCGGTCGAGGATCTTGTCGTCGATGTCCGTGACGTTGCGCACCGAGGTGACGCGCAGGCCCGTGGCCTCGAGCCAGCGGATCAGGACGTCGAAGACGATGGCGCTGCGCACGTGGCCCACGTGCGGCATGCCCTGCACCGTGGCGCCGCAGTAGTACACCGACGCCTGGCCGGGCACGAGCGGGACGAAGTCCCGGATCTCGGCGGAGCGGGTGTCGTAGAAGCGCTGGGCCATGGCGGCGCGGGTCCTTCCGGAGGGCGGTCTGCGGGTCGGACCCAGCCTAGTGGGCGCCCCGTGCCGCTCAGGCAGCCGGGACGACGAGCGCCGTGGCCAGCCCCACCAGCCCCTCGCCGGCGCCGATGAAGCCGAGCCCGTCCGTCGTCGCCGCGGAGACGGCCACGGGGGCCCCGCCCAGGGCCGCGGACATCGCCGCCTCCATCTCCGCCCGGCGGGTGCCGACCTTCGGGCGGGGCGCCACGACCTGCACCGCCACGGACCCGATGCGGCACCCGGCCTCCGTCACCAGGCGCAGCACCTCGGCGAGCATCGCGGCGCCCGACGCCCCGCGCATCTCCCAGCGGTCCACGCCGAACACCGCGCCCAGGTCGCCCAGCCCGGCCGCGGAGAGCAGCGCGTTGCAGGCCGCGTGCGCCGCGACGTCCCCGTCGGAGGTGGCGGCCACCCCGTTCTGGCCCGGCCACTCGACGCAGCCGAGCCACAGCGGGCGGGGGGCGTCGTCGGGGGCCCAGCGGTGGACGTCCGTGCCGATGCCGGTGCGGGGCAGTGGCGGCGCCGCCGGGACGGCGGCGGGAGAGGGGGTGCCGGGACCAGACTGGGCGTCACGGACGGCGAGGATCCGCGCGGCGGCCTCGAGGTCCGCCGGGGAGGTCACCTTGAAGGCCCGCTCGTCCCCCGGGACCACGACGACGGCGTGCCCGGCGGCCTCCATGGCCATCGCGTCGTCCGTCAGCGCCGCGGCGTCCGCGGCCGGGTCCGCCTGGGCGGCGGCGTGCGCGGCCAGCAGGACGTCCAGGTCGAACCCCTGCGGGGTCTGCACGGCGCGCAGGGCGGACCGCGCGGGCGTGGCGACGACGACCTCCCGCCCGTCCGCGCCCGTCACCTCCTTGACGGTGTCCGTCAGGGGCAGACCCGGGACGGCGGCGACCTCGCCCGACACGAGGGCTCCGGCCACGGCCTCGAAGACCGCGGGCGGGGTGAAGGCGCGGGCCGCGTCGTGCACCAGGACATGCCGGACGCCCTGCCCGGCCGGGTGGCCGCGGTCGGCGAGCGCCGCGTCCGCGGCGGCCAGGCCGGCGCGCACCGAGTCGGCCCGCTCCACACCGCCGGGCACGCACGTCACGGGCGCGCCCACCGCGGTCTCGTGGCGGGCGACGACGTCCGCGACGGCCCGCGCGTGATCGGCCGCCGGCGGAACGAGGACCACGAGCGCGTCCAGGCCGAGGCCGGTGGCGCGCGCGGCGGCGACGGACTCGAGGCAGTGGTCCAGGAGCGGACGTCCGTCGGTCAGCGGGGCGAGGGCCTTGGGGACACCCGCGCCGAGGCGGGTTCCGGAGCCGGCGGCGGCGATCACGAGCGCGGTGGGCATGCGCCCATCCTAGGAAGGCGCGGCGGACGCCTCCCGGAGGAACGGGGACGGCGCGCCGACCGCTCCGGGTGGGGAAGCGGACGGCGCGCCGTCGACGTCGCCGGGCGTCATGCCCGGGCGGGTGGGTCAGCCCTCGAGGACCTTGTCCAGCATGCCCTCGGCCTCCTCCTCGGAGACCTTCTTGGCCAGCGCCAGCTCGGAGACGAGCACCTGGCGGGCCTTGGAGAGCATGCGCTTCTCCCCCGCCGACAGGCCGCGATCGTGGTCCCGGCGCCACAGGTCACGCACGACCTCGGACACCTTGTTGACGTCGCCGCTGGCGAGCTTCTCCAGGTTCGCCTTGTAGCGGCGCGACCAGTTGGTGGGCTCCTCCACATGCTCGGCCTGCAGCACCTCGACGACGTGCTCGAGGCCCTTGTCGTCCACGACGTCCCGCACGCCGACCAGGTCCACGTTCTCCGCGGGGACCTCGATGGTCAGGTCGCCCTGCGCCACCTTGAGCTTGAGGTACATCTTCTCTTCGCCCTTGATGGTGCGCGTCTTGATCTCCTCGATCCGCGCCGCACCATGGTGGGGATAGACGACGGTCTCTCCGACCTCGAAAACCATATGAAATGCCCCTTTCCTGTCGGTCGATTCTACCACGGAGACGCGAAACACCCCGCGGGTGTCCGGCATCCCACCGGGCCGATGTGATAGTGCACGAGGCCGTCGCGAACGGCGGCCGGGGCGGCGCCATGCGGTAGCCTGAGGCTGATCGCCCCCGTGTGGGGCCGACCTCCGCCACCGCACCTGTAGGAGAACCTCGTGAAGTCCGTCGCTTCCCGCCCTGCCCGGCGTCGCCTCGCCGCGGGCGCGCTCGCCCTCACCGCCGTCCTGGGCGCCACCGGCTGCTCCGCCGTGAGCCCGGTCGCCACCGGCATCCAGTACTCCGCGTCCGACGGCGTGAACGCGACTCAGACGGGCTTCGTCGAGGTCCGCAACCTGGGCATGGTCGGCGAGGGCGCCTCCGGGCCCGCCCGCCTGATCGGCTCCCTGAAGAACGACTCCGGCGCGGACAAGACCTACACCATCGCCGTGCAGGACGGCGGCCAGATCACCGTCCCCGTGAAGGCCGGCGAGACCGTCAAGCTGGAGGAGCAGCAGCTCGAGGTCGAGCGCTCCGTGTGGCCGGGCCAGAACGCCCAGGCCACCGTCTCCGCCGACGGCACCCAGCTGCAGCTCGGCGTGCCGGTCCTCTCCGCCACGCAGGAGCAGTACAAGGAGTACCTGCCCGCCGGCCAGTCTGCGGACACCGAGCACCTCGACGAGCAGACCGCCACCTACGGCGAGGGCGAGGGCGAACAGCACTGAGCCGCGCCCCGGCGCACACGACGACGCCCCCCGCCTCCTCGGAGGCGGGGGGCGTCGTCGTGCCGGCTCAGGACTCGAACTTGTAGCCCAGGCCGCGCACCGTCACGAGGTGGCGCGGGCTGGACGGGTCCGGCTCGATCTTGGCGCGCAGGCGCTTGACGTGGACGTCGAGCGTCTTGGTGTCCCCCACGTAGTCGGAGCCCCACACGCGGTCGATCAGCTGCCCGCGGGTGAGGACCCGGCCGGCGTTGCGCAGCAGCATCTCCAGCAGTTCGAACTCCTTCAGCGGCAGGTTCACGGGCTCGCCGTCGACGGCCACCACGTGGCGCTCGACGTCCATGCGGACCGGCCCCGCGGACACCGTGGAGGTCACCAGCTCCTCCGGCTCGCCCCCGCGGCGCAGCACGGCGCGCACGCGCGCCACGAGCTCACGGGAGGAGTACGGCTTGGTGATGTAGTCGTCCGCGCCGAGCTCCAGGCCCACGACCTTGTCGATCTCGGAGTCCTTGGCGGTGAGCATGATGATCGGCACGTGGGACCTCTGCCGGATCTGCCGGCACACCTCCGTGCCCGACATGCCCGGCAGCATCAGGTCGAGGAGGATCAGGTCCGCGCCGCCGCGCTCGAACTCCTCGAGCGCGTCGTTGCCGTCCGCCGCCACCGCGACCTCGAAGCCCTCCTTGTTCAGGAGGTAGGACAGCGGGTCACTGAACGACTCCTCGTCCTCCACGATCAGAATGCGGCTCATGCGCTGTGCTCCTTCCGTGCGGGTGCTGCGGCGGCGGCCACGCGGTGGCCGCGACGTTCGGGGAGGGTGGCGACGGTGGCGGGCGCGCCGGCGTCGGGGGTCTGCGGGGCCTGGGCCCACTCGGGCAGGCGGATGGTGAAGGTGGACCCGCGGCCGGGCTGGGACCACAGGGTGACCTCGCCGCCGTGGTTGATCACCACGTGCTTGACGATGCTCAGGCCCAGGCCGGTGCCGCCCGTCTGGCGGGACCGGGCGGCGTCCACGCGGTAGAACCGCTCGAAGACGCGCTCCTGCTCCTCCGGGCTGATGCCGATCCCCTGGTCCGTCACCGTGATCTGCGCCAGGCCGTCCTTCGAGGTCAGGCCGACGCCCACCGTGGTGCCGTCCGGCGAGTAGCGCACCGCGTTGTCCACGAGGTTGCGCACCGCCGTCATCAGCTGGTCCGGATCGCCGTGCACCACCGTGTCCACGTGGCCGCCGGCGCGGATGGAGATCCCCCGCGCCTCCGCGGTCAGCCGCACCCGGTCCACGGCCTCGGCCACCACGAGGTTGAGGTCCACGGAGCGCCCCTCGCGCACCACGTCCTTGGCCTGCAGCCGGGAGAACTCGATGATGTCCTGCACCAGGGCGGTCAGGCGGGTGGACTCCACTCCCAGGCGGCGGGCGAAGCGGCGGACCGCGTCGTCGTCGTCCGCGGCGTCCGCGATGGCCTCGGACAGCAGGGAGATGGCGCCGACGGGTGTCTTGAGCTCGTGGGACACGTTGACCACGAAGTCGTGGCGCATGGCCTCCGTGCGCATGGCGCCCGTGCGGTCCTCCGCCAGGACGAGGATGTACTCGTCGTCCAGGGGCGCCACCCGCAGCTCGACCACCAGGGAGGACTGGTGCCTCGGGTCGCGCGGCAGGTCCACCTGACGCTCCCGCACGACGCCGTCCGCCCGGACCGCCCCGGTGAGCTCCCGGAGCGCGTCGGGCACTAGGGTGTGGCCGCGGACCAGGCCCATCGCGTAGGCGGAGGGGTTGGCGCGCACGACGCCGTCCACGGCGTCCACGACGATGTAGGACCGGCCGATGACGGAGAGCACCTCCGCGGCGCCGGGCGAGAGGGTGGGCTCCTCCACGGACAGGTCCACCGTGCGCGAGCGCTCGGACGCACGGAAGGCCAGCATGGAGGCCACTCCGATGAGCAGTCCGACGGCTCCGCAGAGCAGTCCGATGATGACGGGATCCACGGGGTCAGCGTAGCCCGTGCCGGGGGCCCGGCCCGGCGGCCTCCCGCGCGTCGTCGGCAGGGGGTCCGACGTTCACACGGCGTTCACCTCCGCCTGGAAGAGTGACCACCCCACCCCTGCGAGACGACGGCCGGCCGGCCGGGAAGGCGTGCCATGCGCGAGCTCTACCGTGCCGACCTGGAACGACTCGAGCGGGACCTCGTCGGGACCGCCCGCCTGGTGCACCGCGCCGTCCTCGACGCCCGCGCCGCCCTCGACGCGGCGGACGTGCACCTGGCCGAGCAGGTGATCTCGGAGGACGCCCGGATCGACCTCATGCAGGAGGGGCTCGACGAGCAGGCCGTCCGGCTGCTCTCCCTGCAGGCGCCCGTCGCCTCGGATCTGCGCACCGTGCTGGCGACGCTGCGGATGAGCGCGTCGCTGGAGCGGATGGGGGACCTCGCCCGGCACATCGCCCAGCTGACCCGCCTGCGCTACCCCGAGCACGTGATCCCCTGCGACATGCGCCCCCTGTTCGGGTCCATGACGGACGCCGCCGTGGAGGTGGCGCAGGAGGTCGTGCTCCTGCTGGAGACCCAGGACCTGGCGCACGCCGACCGGATCCACGCCCTCAACCAGGTGGTGAACGACCACCACGTCTCCGTCTTCCGGGCCATCGCTGCGCCGTCGTGGGGGTCCCCGCCGGCCACCACCACGGACGTCACGCTGGCGTCACGCTACCTGGAGCGCTTCACCGATCACGGTCTGGCCGTGGCCGCGAAGGCGCGCTACCTGGTCACCGGGGAGTCCACGCGGCGTGAGGGCTCCGCTCCGGCCTGAGCCGGGACGCACGACGCCGGACGGGCGCGGCGCACTGCCGCGTCCCGCCCGGCGCGGGGGTCACTTCTTGTCGCCCTGGGCGGCCACGGCGGCGGCGCCCGCGGCGGCGGCCTCCGGGTCCAGGTAGCGGCCGTGCGGGGTGACCGGCTTCAGGTTCTGGTCCAGCTCGTAGAAGAGCGGGATGCCGGTGGGGATGTTCAGCCCCGAGATCTCCTCGTCCGAGATGCCGTCGAGGTGCTTGACGAGGGCGCGCAGCGAGTTGCCGTGCGCGGCGACCATGACCGTCTTGCCGGCCTTCAGGTCCGGGACGATCTGCTCGGTCCAGTACGGCAGGAGGCGGTCGATGACCTGCTTCAGGGCCTCGGTGCGCGGGGCGTCGGGGCCGATGTCCCGGTAGCGCTCGTCGCCGGCCTGGGAGAACTCGGAGGAGTCGTCCAGCGGCGGCGGCGGCACGTCGAAGGAGCGGCGCCAGGTCATGAACTGCTCCTCGCCAAACTCCTCCTTCACCTGCGCCTTGTCCTTGCCCTGCAGCGCACCGTAGTGGCGCTCGTTCAGGCGCCAGGAGCGCTTGACCGGGATCCACTGGCGGTCGGCGGCCTCCAGGGCCAGGTTGGCGGTGGTGATGGCGCGCTTGAGCAGGGAGGTGTGCAGCACGTCCGGCAGCAGGCCCTCGGCGGCCAGCAGCTCACCGCCGCGGGAGGCCTCGGCGCGGCCCTTCTCCGTCAGCGGGACGTCCACCCAGCCGGTGAACAGGTTCTTCTCGTTCCAGTCGCTCTGACCGTGCCGCAGCAGGATCAGCTTGAAGGTGTCAGCCATGCCCCCATCCTAGGCGGGCCGATCGTGGCGGGCGCCACGTCCGGCGGGCCTCCGCGACGGCCTCGCTAGGCTGGCCGGCATGGTCCAGAAGGCGCGTCGGCTCACCCTGCCCGACGGCGGCCGCGCGCGGCCCGGGGCCCGCGGCGGGCCCCAGGGGCACGTGACGCGCGGGACCACCGCCCCCCAGCGCATGCGGCGCGTGGACCGCTGGGTCGCCGACGTGCACGGGCCGCTGCTGCGGCGCACCGCCGCGCCGCTGCTCGTGGACCTCGGCTACGGGGCGCAGCCGTGGACCGCCGTGGAGATGCTCACCCGGCTGCGTGCCGTCCAGCCGTCCGCCGAGCTGGTGGGCCTGGAGATCGAGCCCGAGCGCGTGGCCCACGCCCGCGCCACCGCTCCGGCCCTGCCGGGCCTGTCCTGGGAGCGCGGCGGGTTCGAGCTGGCCACCTCCCGCCCGCCCACGGTGGTGCGCGCCTTCAACGTGCTGCGGCAGTACCGCGAGGAGGACGTCCCCGCGATCTGGGACCTGATGGCGTCCCGCATGGCCCCGGGCGGCGTCGTGGTGGAGGGCACCTGCTCCGAGGACGGGCGGCGTGCGGCGTGGGTGGACCTGCGCGCGGACGGCCCGGCGTCGCTGACGCTGGCCATGCGGTTGGGTGCGTTCGAGCGCCCGTCCGACGTGGCCGAGCGCCTGCCCAAGGCGCTCATCCACCGCCACGTGCCCGGGGAGCCCGTGCACCGGCTCCTCGCCGACGCCGACGCCGCCTGGGCGCTGCACGCGCCGCTCGGGGCCTACGGGACCCGGCAGCGGTGGATCGCCATGGTGCGCACGCTCAAGGACGCGGGCTGGCCCGTGCTGGGCCGCGAGTCCCGATGGCGACGGGGGGAGCTCACCGTGCGGTGGGACGCCGTCGCGCCCGGTGTCGGCTGAGGGGTCGCCCCGCCGGGGGCGGCGTCGCGGGGGGCTCAGCGGCCCCGGCGGCCGCCGTAGAAGCGCAGGTCGTCCCGCGGGCCGGCCAGGTACACGGACGCGACGCACACGGCGGCGAGGCCGAGGATGCCGAAGCCGCCCGTCGGGCCGAGGAGCACACCGACCAGCCCCACGGCGGCGGCCGCGCCCGTCAGTGCCAGCCAGAAGCCCTTGGTGCGCCCGCCGGCGCGCAGGAACGTCTCCTGGGAGGTGCGGGCCGCGTCCGCGAACGCCCACAGCTCCAGGAGGAAGGCGACCACGGCGAGCGCGTAGAACAGCCAGTTGCCGGCGACGATCGCGAGGTGCATGGGTGCGTCCATGCGGGCCAGTCTACGGAAGGAGCCGACCGGGGCCGGTGTCCCGTCCGGCGGGCCTGCGTGGACTTTCCGGTGCCGTCCGCGCCCTCGAACGCCACGAACAGCCCC
>NZ_JAKRNH010000084.1:0-10458 GCF_022346985.1 Micrococcus sp. ACRRV | reverse complement strand
GCCTGGCGCGACCGTGGCGGCCGCGGCCCGCGCGCTGGTCTGCGGTGCCCACGCCGTCCCCGTGGCCGGGGCGGGCGGCGCCGTCGGCGGCGGCGCCGCCCGCCCCCAGCCCGGTGGCGACGCCCTCGAGGACCTCCCCGCCGGGCAGCTCCGCGCGGATCCGCCGCCCGGGGGTGCTCAGCACGGCCGCCACCTCCGCGAGCGCCGGGTGCGTCCCGTCCACGGGCTCGACGACGCCGTCCAGGTCGCGGGCCAGCCGGTCCGCGGCGGCGGCCACGTCCCGCAGGAGCGCCTGGGCGAGGTCGCGGGGGGCCGGGACCTCCGCGCCGGGCAGGTGGTCCGTGAGGGCGGCGGCGGTCGGCACCGGACGCCCGGAGGAGAGGTCGACGTTCACACCCATCCCGACGACGACGCCGGGCGTCTCCCCCGCGTCCGCGCCCGGGAAGACGGGTGCCGGGGCGAGGGTGGCGAGGACGCCGCAGAGCTTGCGCCCCTCGGCGTCCAGGACGTCGTTGGGCCACTTCAGGTGCGCGGGCACGCCCAGCCCGACCAGGCGACGGGCCACGGCCGCGGACGCCACGAGGGAGAGCCAGCTCAGGTGCGCGGGGGCCAGCGGGCCGGGCGGGCCGGTCGGGCGCAGGTGCACGGACAGCGCGAGGGCCGCGCCGGGCGGCGCCTGCCAGGCGCGACCGTGGCGGCCGCGGCCCGCGCGCTGGTCTGCGGTGCCCACGCCGTCCCCGTGGCCGGGGCGGGCGGCGCCGTCGGCGGCGGCGAGGCGGCGCAGGAGCTCGTCCTGGGTGGAGTCGACGGCATCGAGCCAGAGGAGGGTGCCCATGCATCAGGTATAGCCCATGCGCCGGACGGGCCACGCCGCCCGGGTGCGGGCGGAGGGCCGCGCGTACACTGTCGCGCGTGGCTCCGGCCACACCGGACAAGCCCCTCGACAACGCCAGGAGTCCCGCGTGAGCGCACCCGAGTTGAGCACCACCGCCGGCAGGCTCGCCGACCTGCACCGCCGCCTCGAGGCCACGGCGGCCCCGGGCGGGGAGGCCGCCGTCGAGCGTCAGCACTCCCGCGGCAAGCACACGGCGCGCGAGCGAATCGACCTGCTGCTGGACGAGGGCTCGTTCGTGGAGCTCGACGCCCTGGCCACCCACCGCACCACCGCGTTCGGCATGGACGCGAAGCACCCGGCGGGCGACGGCGTCGTCTCCGGCTTCGGCACCGTGGACGGGCGCCAGGTGGCCGTGTACTCGCAGGACTTCACCGTGTTCGGCGGCTCGCTCTCGGAGCGCAACGGCCAGAAGATCGTGAAGGTGCAGGAGTTCGCCGCGCGCAACGGCTGCCCCGTGATCGGCATCCTCGACGGCGGCGGCGCCCGCATCCAGGAGGGCGTGGCCTCCCTGGCCCAGTTCGCCGACATCTTCCGGAACAACGTCATGGCCTCCGGGATGATCCCCCAGATCTCCCTGATCATGGGCCCGTCCGCGGGCGGCGCGGCGTACTCGCCGGCGCTGACCGACGTCGTCGTGATGGTGGACCAGACCTCGCACATGTTCATCACCGGCCCGGACGTGATCAAGACCGTCACGGGCGAGGACGTGGACATGGAGACCCTGGGCGGGGCGCGCTCGCACAACTCCACCACCGGCACGGCGCACTACATGGCGACCTCCGAGGAGGACGCGATCGCCTACGTGCAGGACCTGCTGGAGTACCTGCCCTCGAACAACCTGGCGGAGGCGCCGGTGTTCGAGGCGGAGTCCCTCGAGGAGACCGAGCAGGACCTGGCCCTGGACACGATCGTCCCGGACTCGGCCAACCAGCCCTACGACATGCTCGAGGTCATCGCCGCGCTCGTCGACGACGGCCACCTCCTCCAGCTGCAGGAGATGTACGCCCCCAACGTGATCACCGGCCTGGCGCGCCTGGACGGGATGAGCGTGGGCGTCGTCGCCAACCAGCCGCAGCAGCTGGCGGGCACCCTGGACATCGCGGCGTCCGAGAAGGCCTCCCGGTTCGTGCGCTTCTGCGACGCCTTCAACATCCCGATCGTCACCCTCGTGGACGTGCCCGGCTTCCTGCCCGGCACGGACCAGGAGTTCAACGGCATCATCCGTCGCGGCGCCAAGCTGATCTACGCGTACGCGGAGGCCACCGTGCCGAAGCTGACGGTGATCACCCGCAAGGCGTTCGGCGGCGCGTACATCGTGATGGGCTCCAAGAAGCTCGGCGCGGACCTGAACCTGGCCTGGCCCAGCGCCCAGATCGGCGTGATGGGCCCCCAGGGCGCCGTGAACATCCTCTACCGGCGCGAGCTGGCCGCGGCGGAGGCCGCGGGCGAGGACGTCGAGGCCCGCCGCGCGCAGATCGTGGCGGACTACGAGGCGGAACTCCTCAACCCGTACCAGGCCGCGGACCTGGGCTACGTCGACGCCGTGGTGCCCCCGCGCCAGACCCGCGCCCACCTGGTGCGGGCCCTGCGCGCCACGTTCCACAAGCGCGAGGCCCGGCCCGCCAAGAAGCACGGGAACATGCCGCTGTGAGCGCCGCCCTCCCCGACGACGCCGCGGACCGCGAGGTCCAGGACCCGGAGCCCATGCGCCTGACCGGCTCCTCCCTGGAGCCGGAGGAGATGGCCGCGCTCACCGCCGTGCTGGCGCAGATGCGCGCCCAGGGCGGCGCCGCCGTGCCGCAGGCCGGCCGGTCCGGCCGCCTGCGCCGCCCGGACCGGAGCCTGGTGCGCCGCGGTGACCTGGGCCTGTGGGCCCGCCCCGGCGAGGACCAGTGGCGGCGCGCGGCGGGGCGCCGCTGAGCGTCCGCTGAGCCGCGGCTGACCGGTGGGGGCACCGGCCCGTACCATCGAGGCATGACGCAGACCACATCGGCGCCCGAGGGCGCCCGCACCCCCTCCGCCGTCGACGCGCTGGCCGAGCGCCACGTGGCCGCCTACCTGGCCCTGCGCCCGGACGAAGCCACCTCCCTGGGGATGCCCGGCCACGAGACCGAGTACCCGGACCTCTCCCCCGCCGGCGCCGCCGCCCTCGACGAGCTCAACCGGACCACGCTCGAGGAGCTGGCCGGCCTGGAGCCCGCGGACGACGTGGACCGGGTGACCGTGGCCGCGATGCGGGAGCGCCTCGGCCTGGAGCGCGAGATCCACGCCACGGGCCGCACCGAGCTGAACAACATCGCCTCCGAGGCGCAGGGCATCCGCGCGATCTTCGACCTCATGCCCACGGACACCGCCGAGCAATGGGGCCACATCGCGGGCCGCCTGGAGAACCTCCCGGCCGCCCTGCGCGGCTACGCGGAGTCCCTGCTGGCCTCCCGCGACGCCGGCCACGTGGCCGCGGTGCGCCAGGTGGAGATCGTCGTGGAGCAGGCCCGCGCCCACGGCGCCGAGGGCGGGTTCTTCCCCGGCCTCGTCGAGCGCGCCGAGGCCGCCGACGTCGTCGACGCCGCCCTCGCCGAGCGCATCCGCACGGGCGCCGCAGGCGCCGCAGCCGCCTACGCCGAGTTCGCCGACACGCTCGAGGCCGAGCTGCGCCCGCACGCCCCCGAGGCGGACGCCGTCGGCATCGAGCACTACCGCCTGGCCTCGCGCGTATTCCTCGGCGCGGAGATCGACCTGGAGGAGACCTACCGCTGGGGCCAGGAGGAGCTCGACCGCATCATCGCCGCGCAGGAGGCGGACGCGGAGCGCATCAAGCCCGGCGCCACGATCGAGGAGGCCCGCGCGATCCTCGACGCCGACCCCGCCCGGACGCTCACGGGCACGAAGGCGCTTCAGGAGTGGATGCAGCGCCTCTCCGACGAGGCCGTGGAGGCCATGAAGGCCCACTTCGAGATCCCGGCGCCCATGGACCGCCTCGAGTGCATGATCGCCCCCACCCAGGAGGGCGGCATCTACTACACCGGCCCCTCGGACGACTTCTCCCGCCCCGGACGCATGTGGTGGTCCGTGCCGGCCGGGGAGGAGGAGTTCACCACGTGGGCCGAGACCACCACGGTGTACCACGAGGGCGTGCCCGGCCATCACCTGCAGATCGCCACCGCCATGATGAACCGCGGGACCCTCAACCTGTGGCGCCGCAACTTCGCGTGGACCTCCGGCCACGGCGAGGGCTGGGCCCTGTACGCGGAGAAGCTCATGGAGGAGTTCGGCTTCCTCGACGACGCCGGGGACCACCTGGGCATGCTGGACATGCAGCGCATGCGCGCGGCCCGCGTGGTGTTCGACATCGGCTACCACTGCGGCTTCGAGATGCCCGCCTCCGAGGGCGGCGGCGAGTGGACCCCGGAGAAGGGCTACGCCTTCTTGGAGAAGCACCTGCGGATCTCCGAGGGCCAGCGCCGCTTCGAGTTCACCCGCTACCTCGGCTGGCCGGGCCAGGCGCCCGCCTACAAGGTCGGCCAGCGCATCTGGGAGCAGATCCGCGCCGAGCACGAGGCGCGCGAGGGCGCGGACTTCGACCTCAAGGCCTTCCACACCCGCGCGCTGCGCGTGGGCGGCATGGGGCTGGACACCCTCCGCGAGGCCCTCGCGTGAGCACCCTCCCCCACGGCGGCAGGGCCCCCGCCGCCCTCGTCCTGGGCTCGGCCTCCCCGGGCCGCGCGCAGATCCTCCGACGGGCGCTGCTGCCGTTCCGCACGGTGGTCTCCCGGGTGGACGAGGAGGCCGTGGGGGCGGCCTCCCCGGGGGCGACCCCCGCCGAACTGGCCCGCCTCCTGGCGGAGGCCAAGGCGGAGGCGGTGGCCGGCGTCGTCGCGGCCGAGGGCGTGGACCGGCCCACGCTGGTCCTCGGCTGCGACTCGGTGTTCGAGCTGGACGGGCAGGCCCTGGGCAAGCCGTGGGAGCCGGAGACGGCGATCGCCCGCTGGCGCGCGCAGTCCGGCCGGTCCGGGACCCTCCACACGGGACAGCACGTGATCCTGCTGACCCCGGGGACTGACGCCGCCGGCGCCCCCGCCAGCGGCGCCACGGTGAGCGCCGGGGTGGCGTTCACGGACGTGGACGAGGCGACGATCCGCGCCTACGTCGCCACCGGCGAACCGCTCCAGTGCGCGGGCGGGTTCACGATCGACGGCGCCGGCGCGGCGCTCGTGGAGTCCGTCGAGGGCGACCCCAACGCCGTCATCGGGCTCTCCGTGTCCACGCTGCGCCGACAGTGCTCGGTATTGGGCGTCGACCTGTCAGCGTTGTGGGGATCCTCCAACTGCGACGCCTGATCCGCGGGATGGCGGCCCGCGGCCTGTGCGGGACCCCACCGCCGCAGTAAGGTGCTGGGGAACAGCGGCGCCCGCCGCCCGTCCCGTCCGAGGAGTCGTCCGCACCCATGACCAACGCCAGCGCGCCCCAGGCCTCCGCCGACATCGCGGAGGCGCCCGGCCGCCCGTTCTCCCGCGTGCTGATCGCCAACCGCGGCGAGATCGCCGTCCGCGTGATCCGCGCCTGCCAGGACGAAGGCCTCACCTCCGTGGCCGTCTACGCCGAGCCGGACCGGGACGCCCTGCACGTGAAGCTGGCGGACGAGGCCGTCGCGCTGGGCGGGGAGACCGCCGCCGACTCCTACCTGGTGATCCAGAAGGTGCTCGACGCCGCCGAGCGCTCGGGCGCGGACGCGGTCCACCCGGGATACGGCTTCCTCTCCGAGAACGCCGAGTTCGCCCGCGCCGTCGAGGCCGCGGGGCTCGTGTGGATCGGCCCGCCCGCCGACGCCATCGACGCCCTCGGGGACAAGGTCTCCGCCCGTCGGATCGCCACGAAGGTGGGCGCACCGCTGGCCCCCGGCACCACCTCCCCCGTGAACGGAACGGACGAGGTCGTGGCCTTCGCGGACGAGTTCGGCCTGCCCGTGGCCGTCAAGGCCGCCTACGGCGGCGGCGGCCGCGGCATCAAGGTGGCCCGCACCCGCGAGGAGATCCCGGAGCTCTACGAGTCCGCCGTCCGCGAGGCGGTGGCCGCGTTCGGCCGCGGAGAGTGCTTCGTGGAGCGGTTCCTGGACCGCCCCCGCCACGTGGAGACCCAGTGCCTGGCGGACGCCCACGGGAACGTGGTGGTGGTCTCCACCCGCGACTGCTCCCTGCAGCGCCGCAACCAGAAGCTCGTGGAGGAGGCCCCGGCCCCGTTCCTCACGGACGAGCAGAACACCCGCCTGGTGGAGTCCTCCAAGGCCCTCCTGAAGGAGGCCGGCTACGTGGGCGCCGGCACGTGTGAGTTCCTGGTGGGCCAGGACGGCACGCTCAGCTTCCTCGAGGTGAACACGCGCCTGCAGGTCGAGCACCCGGTGTCCGAGGAGGTCACCGGGATCGACCTGGTGCGCGAGCAGTTCCGGATCGCCCGCGGCGAGGCCCTGGGCTACGGCGACCCCGAGGCGCGCGGCCACTCGTTCGAGTTCCGCCTCAACGGCGAGGACCCGGGCCGGAACTTCCTGCCCGCCCCCGGCACCCTCACCCGCTTCCGGATGCCCTCCGGCCCGGGCGTGCGCGTGGACGCCGGCGTCACCGAGGGCGAGACCGTCTCCGGCGCGTTCGACTCCATGGTGGGCAAGCTGATCGTCACCGGCGCCGACCGCCGGCAGGCCCTGCAGCGGGCCGCCCGCGCCCTGGCGGAGGCGGAGATCGCGGGCATGCCCTCGGTGCTGCCCTTCCACCGCGCCGTGGTCGCCGACCCGGCGTTCGCGCCGGAGCTGGCGGGCTCGGAGGAGCCGTTCGCCGTGCACACGCGGTGGATCGAAACGGAGTTCGCGCACCAGATCGAGCCCACGGCCCTCACCCCCGCGGCTGCGCCCGACCGCCCGGAGCGCCACACCGTGACCGTCGAGGTCAACGGCAAGCGCGTGGACGTCACCCTGCCCACCTGGGGCGAGGCCATGCACCAGCTGCAGGGCGCCGCCGCCCGGGCGGGTGCGGGCCGGCGTCGCCCGCGGGGCGCACGACGCGCGGGGGCCGCCCCCGCCGCGCCCGGCACGGACTCCCTGACCGCGCCGATGCAGGGCACCGTGGTCAAGGTGGCCGCCCAGAACGGCGACCGCGTGGCCGAGGGCGACCTGATCGTCGTCATGGAGGCCATGAAGATGGAGCAGCCGCTCACCGCGCACAGGGCCGGCGTGGTCTCGGGGCTCGAGGTCGCCGCCGGGGACGCGCTCACGGCGGGCGCCGTGATCGCGGTGATCGCCGACGCGGAGTGAGCGGGCCGGCCCCGGTCTGAGCCGCGTGCGCGGCGCGCCACCTGGGACGATGACCCCCGGGTCTCCGGCCCAGTCGGTGGGGCTCAGTCGATGAAGAGGCCGATGACGCGCTCGATCCGCTCTTCGAGGCCCTCGACGCGCCCGCCCTCGGTCCGGTCCCGGTGGAGCTCGAGCACGACCCCCATGACCACGAGGTCCGCGGCGGTGCGTTCGCTGGGCCCGGGGTCGCCGTCGGCGATGATCCGGGCGATGGCCTCCTCGAGCCGGCGGATCAGGACCAGCACCGCGTCGTGGTGCGCGCCCGGCTGCCCGAAGAGCAGCTCCCGGGCGATCGCCGCGGAGTTCTCGGGCTCGGCCACGGCGGTGGCCACGATCGGGTCCACCAGGGCCCGGACGGCCTCCGTGCGGTCCTCCGGCAGGCTGCCGGCGAGGGCGCTCGGCACCGAGTCCTTCCACCGGTCGTGGGTGGCCATCATCAGCATCTCGGGCTTGGTGGCCGCGTACGTGAACACCGTGCCGGCCGCGACGCCGGCGTCCTGCGCGATCTGCGCCGTCGTCATCGCCCGGTAGCCCTGCCGGCCCAGGCGCTCGCGGACGGCCGCGAGGATGCGCTCCCGCTGGGCGGCCTTGTTGCGCTCACGCAGGCCGGGGACGCGCGTCGGCGTCGCGGGCTCCGGCTCGGGCTCAGACTCGGGGGCAAGGCGACTGTGGCTCACAACGGCACAGTCTATGGAGCGGCTCGGCAGCGGCCGCCGCGCGTCCACCATATGGACATTCGTGGCGAATTCACCGCCCCTCGCCCTGGGGGAGACTAGCGTCACAGGCATTCCATCTCACATCGTGGTCCTCGTGCGGGCCCATGTGACCAGCCGCCCCCTGGAGTGCCATGTCCCACACCACCGCCCGCTCGGCCGAGGCCCCCTCGGTCGAGGACGTGCCGAAGTCCCGCGTGATCCTCGCGTCCCTCGTCGGCACCTCGATCGAGTTCTACGACTTCTATGTCTACGCCACGGCCGCCGTGTCCGTATTCCCCCTGATCTTCTTCCCCGGGGACGACCCCACGACCGCGCTGCTGGCCTCCTTCGCCGTGTTCGGCACCGCCTTCGTCGCCCGCCCCATCGGCTCCATCCTGTTCGGCCACTTCGGCGACCGCATGGGCCGCAAGGTGACCCTGATCGGCTCGCTGCTGACCATGGGCATCGCCACCTTCCTGATCGGCCTGCTGCCGACGGCCTTCCAGATCGGCCTCTGGGCCCCCGCCATGCTCGTGGTCCTGCGCTTCTGCCAGGGCCTGGGCCTCGGCGGCGAGTGGTCCGGTGCGGCCCTGCTGGCCACCGAGTACGCCGACCACGGCAAGCGCGCCCGCGCCGCCATGTGGCCGCAGCTCGGCGCGCCGATCGGCTTCCTGCTGGCCAACGGCCTCTTCCTCATCCTGGTGCGCGCCTTCGGCCACGACTCCACCAACCCCCAGCTGGAGGGCTCCTTCCTCACCTGGGTGTGGCGCGTGCCCTTCCTGCTGTCGATCGTGATGGTGGCCGTCGGCCTCTACGTCCGCGTCAAGCTCGAGGAGACCCCGGTCTTCCAGCGTGCCCTGGAGGACGACACCCGCGTCAAGGCCCCCCTGGGCGAGGTCTTCAAGCGCAACTGGTGGGAGCTGATCCTCGGCACCTTCGTCATGTACGCGACGTACGTGCTCTTCTACCTGATGACCACCTGGATCCTCTCCTACGCCATCGGCAAGACCCAGAACGGCATGCTCGGCGTGAAGTACGCGGACTTCCTGGTGCTGCAGCTGGTCGGCATCCTGTTCTTCGCAGCCTTCGTGCCGGTCTCCGGCTGGCTGGCGGACCGCTTCGGCCGCAAGCCCACCCTGCTGGTCGTCTCTGGCCTGATGGTCGTCTTCGGCCTGTCCTTCGGCGCCTGGCTCTCCCCGGCCGCCATGGGTCAGGGCGACGCGCTGAACGTCCCGTCCATGCTCGCGTTCCTCGCGGTCGGCATGGCGCTCATGGGTCTGACCTTCGGCCCCATGTCCGCGGTGCTGCCGGAGCTGTTCCCCACGAACACCCGCTACACCGGCTCGGGCATCGCCTACAACGTGTCCTCGATCCTCGGCGCCGCCCTGACCCCGTTCCTGGCCGGCTGGCTCGTCAAGGAGTTCGGCGTGGCCACCGTGGGCTGGTACCTGGCCATCGCCTCGGTGATCACGATGGCCGCCCTGGCCCTCTCCCCCGAGACCCGCCACGCGGACCTCCACGAGGTCACCTCGGCCCGCGAGCGCCGCGCCGCGGCCCGCTGAGCCGCCGCTCGGCCCCGCCCACGACGACGGCCGGTCACCCGCGCGGGGTGGCCGGCCGTCGTCGTGCCCGGGACGGGATCAGACCCGCACGTGCAGGCGACGGGCCGCCTCGGCGATGGACCCGGACATGGACGGGTACACGGTGAAGGTGTCCGCGAGGTCGTCCACGTGGAGCTTGTGGGTGACGGCCAGCGCCAGCGAGTAGATGAGGTCGGAGGCGCGCGGGGCCACCACCACGCCGCCGATCACGGTGCCGGAGCCCTGGCGGGCGAAGATCTTCACGAAGCCCGTGGAGACGCCCTGCATCTTGGCGCGGGGGTTGGTGGCGAAGTCCAGGCGGATCACGTCCGCCTGGTACTGGCCGGAGTCCACCTGGGCCTGGGTGACGCCCACGGTGGCGATCTCCGGGGACGTGAAGATGTTCGACGCCAGCAGGTGCGGGCGCAGCGGCTTGAGGGCGTCGCCCAGCAGGTGGGCCACGGCGATGCGCCCCTGCATGGCGGCCACCGAGGCCAGGGCGAGCTGGCCGGTGCAGTCGCCGGCGGCGTAGATCGAGGGCACGGTGGTGCGGGAGACGCCGTCCACCTTCACGTGGCCGGACTCGGTGAGCTCGACGCCCACCTCCTCGAGGCCGAGGCCGGCGGTGTTGGGGACGCCGCCGACGGCGAGCAGGCAGTGGGATCCGTCGATGTACGGGCGGCCGTCGGCGCCCTCGCCGGAGAGGTGCACGCGCACGCCGGTCTCGGTGCGCTCCACGGACTCGGCGCGGCAGCGGCCGGCCACGTCCAGGCCGTTCTGGGCGAACACGTCCTCCAGCAGCTCGGCGGCGTCCGGATCCTCGCCGGGGAGCACACGGTCGCGGGAGGAGACCAGGGTGACCGCGGCGCCGAGCTGGTTGTAGGCCGAGGCGAACTCGGCGCCCGTGACGCCCGAGCCCTCGTCGATCTGGTGCTCCGGCAGGTCCTGGTG
>NZ_JAKRNH010000083.1:0-11002 GCF_022346985.1 Micrococcus sp. ACRRV | reverse complement strand
TCACCTGAAGCAGTGGCGGGGTCTGGCGACCCGGTATGACAAGTACGCGATCATCTACAGGGCCGCTGTGGTCCTGAATGCTGTGCTCGCATGGTCAAAACGATTGTCAGACATGCCCTAGGTGTACTGGCCGGAGACGTTGATCAATCGTGCGAAGGGCGGCTGGTTCCCGCAGGCCGTGTGAGGCCGGTGCTGGTTGTAGTAGCGCAGCCAGGCGTCAAGCTCGCCCCGGCGCTCGGATTCGCTGGTGTAGCAGCGGGCGTAGGCCCAGCCATCTGCGAGGGTGCGGTGGAACCGCTCTATCTTCCCGTTTGTCTGCGGCCGATACGGCCGTGTGCGCTTGTGCCGGATGCCCAGGTCGGCGCAGGTGTCTCGCCATAGGTATGACCGGTAGACACCGCCGTTGTCCGACAAGACGCGCTCAACGGTCACGCCGCGGGCGTTGAACCATTCGACGGCCCGGACCAGGACGCCCGTGGCGGTGAGGGCGGTCTCGTCATCGTGGATCTCCGCATAGGCGACGCGCGAGTGGTCGTCAATGACGGTGTGGACATAGGCCTTGCCCATCAACGGGTCCCGGTACTTGTTCCTGGGCTTGTCCGGGGTGGCAGCGCGGTTCTTTTCGCCTTGCTGGCGCCCGACGTAGCGCCAGCCTCCGCCGTCGGGGATGTTGCCAAGCTTCTTCACATCAACGTGCAGCATCGCTCCAGGATGGTCGTGCTCGTAACGTCGAATGGGCTCTCCGGTTGCTCGGTCGACGTGCGAGAGGCGGTTCAGGCGCACGTCGACCAGGATTCGGTGGACGGTCGACGGGGCGATGCCGAGCCGGCAGGCCAACTGCACTGGCCCTTCCCTCAGTCGCAGCCGCAGGCTGATGCAACGCTTGGTGATTTTGCTGCTCGTCTTGTTTGGCGACCGGTGGGGTCGTGAGCTGCGGTCCTGCATGGGCTCTCCGGCGCGGTAGCGGTCGGCCCAGCGCTTCACGGTCGGCCAGGAGACCTGGAAGCGGGCGGCGACCTCGCTGATCGGCCAGCCGTCGTCGACAACGAGACGGGCGACGATCAGTCGGTGACGAGGGGTGAGGGCTGCATTGGCATGCGACATCTGGCTCTCCTCATGGGAGACGGGCGGCCTCCGCAGGAAAGCCGCCCGTCGAGGGTGGTGGATTGTTGGTTCGGTCAGAGCGCGGGGAGCAGTTCCTCGTGGATCCAGCTGGTCAGGGTGGTGGGTGTCGTCGTGGTCAGAGTCCGTGGCTGTTCGGGGTGGAAGCCGTCGCGCAGTCCCGTGCTCATGCCCAGGACGGCGTCGGCCATCGCGGGCGGCATGCCGGCGGTCAGGTACTGCTCGCGCATAGCCTGGTCGCTGATCTGCTCGACCCGTACCGGATGGCCGACCTGGGCGGTGAGGATGTCGGCCACCTGATGCCAAGAAAGGTCCTGCGGACCGTGGACCGCCTGGATGCGGCGCCCGTGCCACGCGGTGTTGAGCAGGGTGAGCGTGGCGACCTCGGCGATGTCGCGGGGAGCCACCCAACTCATCGCATGATCCGGTGGCAGGACTGTCCGGATTGTTCCTTGGCGCACGGCGTCAAGGTCTAGGAGGAGGTTGGTGAAGAAGTAGCCGCAGCGCAGGTGGGTGGCATCCACGTCGAGGTTGTCAAGGGCGACCTCGGTGGCGGCGAGGCCGTCGATCTCGCCGACGCCATGGCGTTTCTCGGCGCCCACACTGCTCTGGAACACGACGCGGCCGATGCGGTTGGTGGTGACCGCCTCCACCAGGGCGTCGGTGGCCGCGGCGTAGTCCGCGAGGGGATCGGCCGACAAGACGCTGGGATCGACCCAGTAGAGGGCGTCTACGCCGCGCGTGACCGCGGTGACCTGTTCGGGGTTGGTGGAGTCGGCCTGCACCACGTCGGCGTAGTCGCGCACCGACTGGGGAATCGTCTCGGGATGGCGAGCCAGCAACAGGGGGCGCACACCTGCTCGGATGAGCATGGCTGTGACGTGGCGCCCGACGTGACCCATCGGGGTGGTGACGGCGATTCGCATGCGGGTGTCCTTTCCTGCGGTGGTGCCCACGACGCTAACCACAGATGCGGCCTGATCTGGTCCTCATTTCGGTCGAGAATGACGTCATGGACAGTCCCTCCTCGCGCGCCCTGGTGCTGCTGTCGCTGTTGCAGACGCAACGTGCCTGGACGGCCTCGGAACTCGCGCGGCGTCTGGACGTCGCCGAGCGGACCGTTCGTCGAGACATCTCCCGCCTGCGATCCCTCGGCTACGACATCCGCTCCATGCGGGGGCCGGGCGGCACCTATCGACTGGTGCCGAGCATCAAGATTCCCCCCCTGCTTCTCGATGCCGACGAGGTCTGTTCCCTGGTCACGGGGCTGCTGGTCCTGGAAGCCGGAGGTACGGGCACGGCTACCGCGACCGTGCGAGCAAAACTCGAGCAGCTCCTACCACCGGGCCTACGTCGCCGAGCTGCAGCGACCGCGCTGGCGACCCAGGTGATCACCCCCGCCGCCAACCTCGCGGACTGGCACCTGCTCGGCCTGCTGGCCGAGGCCGTCGCCCAGCAGCAGCACCTGCACTTCACCTACACCGACCAGCAGGGCCAGGTCACCGAACGCCTCGTCCACCCCTACCGACACGTCCTGCGCAACGGCATCTGGTATCTCATCGCCTACGACACCAGGCGCGTCGCTTGGCGGCTGTTCCGCCTCGACCGCATCGACAACGCAAGCCCGCAGGCAGCAGCCCACGACTTCGACCCGCCGACCTTTCCTCATACTTCCATCGAGGACTGGCTCACCACCGACTTGGGGCGCCAACCACCCCAAGTCAACTAACGTCCCCGACCAGTACATCTAGGACTGCTCCAGGTCGATCCGCACCTCGATCAGCGTGTAGCCGGCCCGGGTGAACGCCGCCGCCATCGGAGTGTTGACCGCATCGGTGGTCGCGGTGATTCGTCGAGCTCGATCCTCGATCTGGAATCGGGTGATGTACGCGAGGATCTCGTCCACGTAGCCGTGGCCGCGGTGCTGCGGCAGGACGGCTAGGTACCCGACGTTGCGGTTGGTCGGGGTGGCGGAGGGGATGGCCAGCCCGATGATCTCGCCGTCGTGGGTCTGCGCAACGCGCCACCACGAGCGGTTTCCTGGGCAGGAGAGGTAGTAGGCGATCTCGTCACGGGCCAGGTTCGCCGCCGTGGTCTGCTCCAGCTCGCGTGCCGTCATCACGTCCAGTGATCCTGCCGCGGCATCGGCGAACAGGCGCGTGAACACCTCGTCGCTTGCCGGAGTGAAGCGCAGGCGGGCCGGATTGGGGGGCACCGTTCCGCCCCAATCCCATTGGAACTGCAGGCGCTCATTCACGCGGCCCAGGCCGTTGGCGCTCGCGACCTGCCTCTTCAGCCGGACGTTCTCTGCGACCTCGGGCTGGTCTCTCCACCCGACCGGCACCCGGAGGGTGTGAGGCAGCAGAGCTCGCCTGTCTGGTGCCTCGACGAGGACGCGGCCGTGGGTAAGAAGTCCGGTGAGAACCTCGCCCGGCTCCCAGGTGCCTGGCGCGACGTCCCAGAGGTCCAGCGCAATGGGTTCCTGGCTATCGCGCCCCCACCACATGGCCCGTCCGATCACGTCGCCGTCGTCATTGGTGGCGATGCATGACCACTCGGGCTTCATTCGACCGGCTTCGATCTCGGTGAGGATCGCTTCGTTCGTCAGGCCGGAGGCGGTATGGGATGGCAGGGCAGCTGCTGCGCGTAGTTCCTCGAGCGAGGGGCGGTGGAAGTCCATGGCACCCACTATGCGCGACATGTCTAAGGCCGCCTAGTTGCGGTGCTGCTTAAGAGCTGGTGAGCGCTCACCCACTGTCAAGAGCTGAAGCTCTCTACCGGGTATGCAGCATATTCACGCGTTTGTGCAATCTTCGCTGCATCTCGACATCGGAGCTACAGGGCCTTAAGTGTCAAGCTGTCGAGATGCAGTGGAGACCGCACACGACACGCGGTGAAGACTCCACAGGCGCCATTTTCTAGCACCGCGTGTGCAGAGTCTGTCCCCCGAAGTCGGGGGACGTCAGCGACGACAGCCCTGCGAGGGCTCAGACAGATGCACTGCCAGCGAGCATCCATCGGCAGGCCCAGCCGGCCCACGGTGCCAGGGATACTGGTCCAGCAGCACGGGCTCCCCATGCGATGGATCCCGATCATGCGACTAGGCGAGAGGACGCAGAGATGGGATACGCAGCGCGCCGCAAGCGCGAACAGCGGGCTCTCCGCCGGGAGGCTAGGAACCTTGGCACGGGACTGGAGCTTCTCGTCGCGCCTTCGCCGACGAGCGGCCCGGGTGCAAAGTTTCTCGACCGAGATCTCAGCTTGATCAGAGCGGGTCTGCTGTACGCCGACAGGGTCGAACTGCTGTCGCCTTCTGCCCTGATGTTGAGTGGCGTCGCCTCCATCTCCGACCCGACCGCCATGATCGCGCTCCTGAACCAGCTCGACGCGGATACCTTGGCCCACCTAGGTCTCAGGGGTGATCCAGCGAAGTTCCAAGCGGTCTTGCTCCAGTTGCAGGCAACCATGAGGCTCTCCAGGGAACAGAGGCGCAGCCTTACAGCTGCGCAGCGTTCCGCGCTGGATGAAGTGCACGCGCGTCTCGAGCAAGCCGTAAGCCAGCCAACGACGAGGGCGAAGCTGGAGTCAATGCTCGAAGAGGCCGGCGCGCCGGAGCTAGTCGAGGCCCTAGACGCCGGGGTTTTGCGCGTGAGGACAGACATCGGGGCCGCAGACCCGGAGGCGATGTTCGCAAGCTACCTCCAGGCTTTGCGCGCGGCGCTGGTGTCTCCCACGACAAATCTCCTCGTCGACGACCAGGTGGCCTCCGTGGCCCGGGCGCTGATTGAGAGCGGGCAGGTCTCGCCGAACCAGCTCGCCGTGGCGCGAGCCTCGCGCGCCCGTTCGGGTGCGGGACTGATCAGTCACCTGCCAGCATTCCTGGGCGCGGATGTCACCTCGGTGCTGTCAGCCCGCGCAGAGCTCGAGGCGCCACTGGGCCGATACCGGTCTGCGGTGAGCGAACTGACAGAACGCATGAAGCTGGGTCCTTTCGACGAGGGGCATGGGGACGAAATTGCCGACTTTTGGCGCGACGAAGTCCGTCCGACCGTTGACTCCCTCCGCGCAGACCTGAGCGTCTCCAGGCTCACTCGGGATGCAGCGCTGAACGTCGCCTCAGACACCAAGGCCCTATTCAGCGGCGGAGCGGTCTTCTTCGGTCTCGACTGGGTTGCTGAGGCGCCCACTATGGCTGCCGCGGCGGCCGGCACTGTCGCAACCACGGTGAAGGTCGCAGCTGACGCCTACAAGGGGCGTCAGCAACGCCGTGAGGATGCTAAGAGCCACGGGATGTTCTATCTGCTCGAACTCGACCGCCGACTCCAGCATCGGGAGTAGCGATGGTCTCCGAGCAGGACTCTTCGCGTCCCGCCGACCGCTCGATGCCCGCGCGTCTACGAATCAAGGCCCCATCGCATGGGCGATGGGGCCCAACGCGCGATTGCTGGGCGATCGCCTGCGACCGCAGGCACCGGCACCCGTCGTCCTTAGCTAGGGCCTAGGGCGTGTCTCCGGGTGGGGAGGGGCTGCAGCCTAGCTACGCGTTTGGGTGATCTTCACTGCATCTCGACAGCAGAGCGGGACGGCGGCCGGACGACCGCGAGCAGGACCGCTGGAAGAGGGGTGGAACTGTCGAGATGCAGCGAAGATTTCACGCGACTCCCGATGAACTCTGGTCAGTGTGGCCACGATCCGACCATCACGAAAACCGCGCGCCCTAGCCGATGGCGTCCGAGCCTGCGCGGGCCCATTCCAGCACTTCGATCAGGGAGGACGCCCGCGGCGGTTCTGCCCGCTGATCTGTGCTCCCGTCTCGGTTCAACCAGATCCCACACAGCCCAGCCGCGCTGGCGCCCTGAGCGTCTACCTCCAAATTGTCACCGATGAACCAGGCAGCATCGGGCGAAACTTCCAAGGCAGCGCAGACCTGGTGGAACACACGCGGGTCGGGTTTGCGCGTACCCATGGATGACGATGCGAAGAGGGGGAGCTCGCTCAGGCCGATGGCTGTGAGCTTGGCGTGCTGCTGCTCCTCGTCCCCGTTGGTTACCACGGCCACTGAGGGCCGGGGGCGCACGTCGGCGAGGCCCTGCAGGAAGGGCATCACATCCTCGCAGGGGCGCCAGGCGTGCTCGTAGGCGGTCCGGTAGGTATCAAACCAGGCCAACGCGCTGGTGCGGTCCAGTCGGGTGCGGCCGTAGTGGGCCAGGAACGCGCGGACGCGGCGCACCCGCTGTTCCTCGAACGTGGTCTGCCCGTCCAGGTACTCCTGGAAATGGATCCGCTCCAGCTCACGCCACAGCAACAGAGCGGAAGAGTGGTTCGCATCAGTCAGACCCGCCTCCTGCATTGCCTGGCCGAGCGCGATGCGGGCGGCGCGATCATGATCCAGGAGGGTCCCGTCCAGATCGAGCAACAGGGCTGCTGGTGGGGTCATCCCAGCCCCAGGAACCTGCGGAGCTCGTCGGCTCCCGTGATCCGTACCGGCTCGTCCCCGCGGACGAATCCCCCGGGCTGCAGCTCGAAGAACACCTCGCCGGTCGGCACGCCGCGACGCTCAGCCTGGCCGCGGCCGGTCTCCAGGTAGCCAACCTTCTCGCTGACCCGCCGGGAGGCGGCGTTGTCCTCCCAGGCGGAGGAGGTGACGGCGTCGAGGCCCAGGCCGTCGAACGCGAGCGCGCACATCATGCGCCGCATCCGAGTGCCCAGCCCCTGGCCCTGAAACGGCAGGCCCAGCCAGGAGCCGGTCTCCAGGCGGCGGGTGCCAGCGACGTCGGGACCGTTCATGCCCTGCATGCCGATCACCTGGCCGTTCCGCCGCACCACAAGCTCGAGGCTCACGTCGCCGTCCACAGTGCGGGTGAGGGTGGAGGCGTAGAACCGTAGGTAGTTCGCGGGCATCTCCTCGGCCGGGGCGTCCGTCCACGGGAACAGGAACGGCGTCCAGGAGGGGTCGTGGATTCCGCCCGCCACCACGTCGAGCACCTCCGGCACGTCGGCCTCGCGCAGCGCGGTCATCCGCAGGTCACCGGCCTCGACGACGAGTCCGTAGGGCGGCCAGATCTCCTCGAGAGTGCGCGTCACGGTTGAAACCTAACCGAAGTGATGCCTGACCGAGGGCATCTCCGTGGTGCGTGCACTCGTCAAGAGGTGGAGTGCTCCAAGCCGTATGAAACATATTTGCGCGTTTCTGAAATCTTCACTGCATCTCGACATCGAGGGCGTCCACTCGCACAGGGTGGGCGCCCTTGATGCTGTCCGGGCTGTGACGATAGGGGACGGCGTAGATGGCCAAGAGTGCCGGGGGTCCTGGTGTCGAGATGTAGGGAAGATTGCACACGGCCCGCGGTGACCTCTTCATAGTGCGGGCCAGACTCGTGGGGCACGAGCAGCAGAGGGTGGTGCGATCCCTTAGTCTCGAACGGCTTCGATCCACCCATGCCGACGTACGCCCGGGTCCTGGCGCGTGCCATGGTCGGTCACGGTGAACCCCGCTGCTGTCAGCAGCCGTGCGAGCTCCTGGTGCGGCCAGTACCAGGCCGTGGTCACGGCATGGTCGAAGGGCTCCACTCGGTCTCCAGCGAAGAAGCCCACCAGCAACGATCCGCCCGGGGACAGCGCCCGGTGAGCGTGCTCGAGCAGTTGCGGCAGCTCCCGGGGAGGCGTGTGGATGATCGAGTACCAGGCAAGGATCCCGTCAAAGGCGGCGGTGGGGAGGGTTTCGAAAGAGCCAGACTCCAGACGCACTCCGGGGTGAGTGCGGCGAGCGTGGGCTATGAACTCCTCCGCCGGATCTATACCCGTCACGTCATAACCCAGGGCATCCAGGTGGGCGGTCCAATGGGCCGGGCCGCAGCCGACATCCGCCAGAGCCCCGCCAACCCGCCTGGCCCACGCCTCGACCTGCGCTCTGTCCGCGTCTGCCACCACGGTCATGGCCCCAAGTAGCTTGGCGTATTCGGCGGCCCGGGTCCCGTATGCCTCCCGGATGGAAGGGCTGTGCTGCTGCACTCCTTCGGATTCTGCGGTCATCGTTGGCCCCGGTCGGCGCTCCGCTCGCCGTGAACAAGTCCCAGCGCTGTGCAGCGGTAAGGCAGGGGAACGAGGAAGGACTGCTCCCCGGTCACCAGGGCCGCCCCGGGAGGTCGATCTCCCCAGCCGGCCAGAGCTGTCCGGCCCCGCGCAACGGCATGACCAGCAGAGGGTCCCCCTGAGTGCTCCGCGTCGGTTGTCCGTCGCGCCCGATGCAGCGTTCGGCTGCAGTAATGCGCCGCCATCCGCACGAGGCGTAGAAAGGCACCACGGACTCGTCGCAGCCGAGATAACCGAAGTCCGCGGCGGAGTGGGCGCGCATGGAATCGACGGCGGCCCGCATCAGCCGTTGGCCCAGGTAGTGGCCGCGGCCGTTCGGGGCGACCAGCACACCTCCGACGCCGGCGATCTTGACCGTGTGACCGCCCACAGTGATCGAGCGTCGGGCCCATCCGATGTGCCCAACGGTCTGTGCGTCCAGGGTGGCGATGACATGCATGTCATGGGGTGCGTACCCGTAGGGCTGGTCGGGATCCCACTCCCCGAAGTCCTCGCGGTACTCGGCAGCGAAGAGGCGGCTCAGGTCATCCAGCTGATCAGGCGTCAGGTCGGTATGCCAGCTCAGCCCGATCTTGGGCGAAGACGAAGGGTCCAGATCCATGCGCGAATTCTGGCACGTGGCTTGGATATAGGGCCGCGCACAGTGGCTATCGAGTTGCGCTTCCCATAGGAGGGCCATCATGTCAAGGGGCTAGACGCTCAAACCGGTATTGTCGAGCTGCAGCGAAGATTGCACGACCGTGTCATCCCGCAAGCTCCATCACGGCGTCGGTTGGCCCCCCGCTCGCACGGACTCGTCTCACCGGGCAGGCGAAGGCAGTCCACGTCCTAGGTCGAACTGCGTATCTGCCGTTTCCAAGATCTGTGCCCACTCCCCGGGCGTTGGATGGTGACCCATCCCGGCGACCTCGAACAGTGCGCTTGCCGGGGCGGCGCCGGCGAGTCTGCGCCCCTGATCAGGTGGCGTCATGGTGTCTTCTGTTCCGACCACGACCAGCAGCGGATGGACTAGCTGATCCGCGTGATGCAGCGGGGACGAGTCTTGCCACTGCCGTGGCTGCAGGGTCTTTTCCAGATAGCGACGGACCCCGCCGAAAGCCGTGTCCTGCGCGAAGGAGGACAGCTCCGTTGGGGCGTTGACCAGGACCACGCCGTCGAGGGCCCCTGCAGGCTGATCCGCCGCGGCCAGGGCTGCCATCAGCCCGCCCATGGAAAACCCCACCAGCACGATGCCCGACACCTCCGGCTGCCAGCGGATCCAGGCCAGGACCCGTGAGATGTCAAGGGAGGCGCTGAGCCCGTAGTCGTCGACACCGGTGGAACCGTGCCAGCCGCGCAGGGAGATGCCCACCGCGTGCCATCCACGATCGAGCACCTGGCGTGCGACCGGGGCCATGGTCGAAGCATCCTCACCCCACCCGTGCAACAACAGGATTGCTGGCGCCTGCCGGTCACACCACCAGGCGTACCCGCCCAGCTGCACGTCCTCGAACTCCAACAACACCGGGACTGCGCCGGGAAGACGGGGCAGCACCGTGGTGCCGGTTGGGTGTGGGGTCAGCGGGCTCTCCATGAACCCATGGCAGTCCCGTGGTGCGCGGACGTCAAGATTCCCAGCGGGTTTTTCGGGTGGCGAGCAGGGCGTGGTCCATGGCCCGACGACACCGACTGTGTTGTCGAGATGCGGCGAAGACAGCGCACCACAAGCATCCAACTCCTGGCAGATCGGCACGCTCCGCGTCGTTGGGAGGAGTGGAAGCATAGAGGAGGCTGCCACTCGGCTGACGGGGCTAAGCGCCGTGCAGGATGCGAGTGGCGATCTGGTCCGGTGGCTCAGTCGCGGTGATGCGATGTTCATCGACGAAGGGCAGTGGCTGCCAGCCGTGGTACCACGCCGCCATCTCGTCAGCGGAGAACTCTGCGGCCTTGGGACGCATCGCGTGCCGGCGGGCAGTCTCCTCGAAGGTCAGGTCGAAGGCGTAGAACCGAGCATCGTCACTGGCCGCCGCAACTCGTTCCAACATCGGCCCGTACCGCCCTGCGTGGAAGATCCCGTCGAGGATCACGTGATGTCCGCGCTCGAGGCAGTGCAGTGCGGCGGCTTCGAGCAGGTCGGCGTGCGCGAGGCTGTCCTGCTCACGTTCGGCGTAGATGCCCCGTCGGAAGTGGTCCTGGCTCAGGAGGGCAGCGGGACCATCCAGGCGTTCCTGGAGGAGACGCGCGACCGTGGTTTTCCCGGAGGCTGCGTTGCCGCGAAGCACGATAAGCATGATGCCAGGGTAGATGCGAGAGCTGGCCGAAGATGGGCTCCGTGTGCGCGCCACAGCGTGTGTAGAGATGCAGCGAAGATTTCACACGACACGCGGTGAACCCTTCTCGGAGCAAAACCTTCAGCGGGGTCTGTGAAATGTACCCCTCGGCCGCCGAGAGAGTCATCAACGCCCAGGGTCAGTACATCTAGCCGACCACCCTGACCGCTGCGTCGCGGACATGTCCCAGGCGCGCGCCTGACAGTGCGCTCATGCCGGGAAGGCGATTCTGAGGCCGTGCCACCTGCCGCTCGACTTCCGCCTCAGGCACCGGGTGCAGAGGAGTCACCTCTCGTGGTCGACGGCGGGCTATCAGTCGGGGATGCTCTCGCGTGCAGCCTTGCGAATCTGTGCTGAAGAGTTGAGTCCCTGATAGTGGTGTAACCCTCCCCGGCCGCCAACACCGTCCCCCACGCGGACGCGGTCACCGTGGGAGCCTTCGAGTGAACCTTCCACAGCACTCTCGAAAGGACATCACC
>NZ_JAKRNH010000082.1:0-11008 GCF_022346985.1 Micrococcus sp. ACRRV | reverse complement strand
GGATCCCCCTCCCCGGATCGCCCCCGCCCCCGGCCCTGAGGGCCGGGGGCGGGGTCGTGTCCGGCACCGCATAGGATGGCGCGTGTGACACGTACCACATCCTCGCCCTCCCCGGCCGCGCCCGCCGGCGGCGGCGCCGCCCCCGTCATCCTCGCTCGCGGCCTGCGGAAGCAGTACGGCGAGTTCCACGCCGTGAAGGGCATCGACCTGGACGTGCGCCCCGGCGAGTGCTTCGGCCTGCTCGGCCCCAACGGCGCGGGCAAGTCCACCACCATGCGCATGCTCGCCGGCACGTCCCAGCGCACCGGGGGTGAGCTGCGGATCCTCGGGATCGACCCCGAGGAGGACGGCCCCGCCGTGCGGGCCCGGCTCGGCGTCGTCCCGCAGCAGGACAACCTGGACGAGGACCTCACGGCCCGGGAGAACATCCTCATCTACGGCCGCTACTTCGGCCTGCCGTACTCCTACCTGCGACCCAAGGCGGAGGAGCTGCTGGCCTTCGCCCAGCTCACGGACAAGGCCGACGCCAAGGTCACCGACCTCTCCGGCGGCATGAAGCGCCGCCTCGTGATCGCCCGCGCCCTCGTCAACGAGCCCGCCCTGTTCCTGCTGGACGAGCCCACCACCGGCCTGGACCCGCAGGCCCGCCACACCCTCTGGGACCGGCTCTACCGGCTGAAGGAGCGCGGGACCACGCTGCTGCTCACCACCCACTACATGGACGAGGCGGAGCAGCTCTGCGATCGGCTGGTCGTCGTCGACGCCGGGCGGATCATGGCCGCGGGCACGCCCGCCTCCCTCATCCGCGAGCACGCCTCGCGGGAGGTGCTCGAGGCACGCTTCGGCACGGACCGCAACGCCGCCGCCGCCCGCCTGCTGCGTGAGTCCCTCCCGGGCCTGCACCGTCTCGAGGTCCTGCCCGACCGCGTGCTGCTCTACACCGAGCACGCCGACACCCTGCAGCAGGACCTCGCCCGGCTCGTGGCCGATGGGCACGTCACCGCGCCGGTCACGCAGCTGACCCGGCGGGCGTCCCTGGAGGACGTGTTCCTGATCCTCACCGGCCGCACCCTGGTGGACTGAGCCGTGGCCGCACAGATCCCGGCCTCGGCCCCGTTGCAGCCGCCGATCACGGCGGCCGAGTCCGCGGTGCGCGTGAAGGCCCGTGGCGCCTGGTTCTACGCCGAGCACGTGCTGCGCAGCATGCGCCGCTACGGAGCGGTGCTGATCGTCGGCGCCCTGGGCGAGCCGATCCTGTACCTCCTGGCCATGGGCCTGGGCATGGCGCAGGTGATGGGCGGCGGCGCCCCGCAGGAATCCCTCGGCGGGGTGTCCTATGTGACGTTCCTGGCGCCGGCGCTGCTGGCCTCCGGCGCCCTGATGACGGCGGCCACGGAGTTCTCCTACCCGGTGATGGGCGGGTTCCAGTGGCACCGCACCTACTACGCGGCCCAGGCCACCCCGCTCTCCCCGGCGCAGATCGCCGTGGGGCACCTCGGGGCGGTGGCCCTGCGCTTCCTGTTCCAGGCCGCCGTGTTCTTCGGCGTGATGCTGGCCTTCGGGGTGGTGCACAGCCCGTGGGGCTGGGTGCAGGTCCTCACGGCCGCGCTCGGCGGCCTCGCCATCGGAGCGCCGATCATGGCGTTCTCGGCTTCCCTGAAGGAGGACCACGGCCAGTTCGCCACGCTGCAGCGCCTGGTGATCATGCCGCTGTTCCTGTTCTCCGCCACGTTCTACCCGCTGGAGGCGCTGCCGGCGTGGCTGCGCTGGGTCGGCTGGATCTCCCCGCAGTGGCACGCCGCGCAGCTGGGCCGCGTGCTCTCCTACGGCATGGCCGAGCCTCGCTGGCTCACGGTGCTGCACGTGGCGGTGCTGCTGGCGCTCGCCTTCGGCGGCGCGTGGGCCGCGGTGCGGATGTACACGCGCCGGCTCGGCTGGCGGCCGGGCACCCCGGACCGCGACGCCGTCGCCCGCCCCCGGGCCCAGCGCGCCTCCCGGCTGGGCCGGCGCGCGACCCGCGTCGACCGGATGGCGGGGGCGCACGCGGAGGCGGCCGCTGCGTCGTCGGTGGTGCGGGAGCACACGGCGGCGGTGCCGCCGATGCCGGAGATCACGGTGCGGCGGGGCCGCCTGGGCGGGCTGTACTCCGGCAACGTGGCCGCCGTGATGGAGCGGGCGCTCCTCACACTGAAGTCCAACAACTGGGTGGTCTTCGCGTCCGGGTTCTTCGAGCCCGTGCTCTACCTGGCGTCCATGGGACTGGGCCTCGGCGCGCTCGTGGGCGCCGTCCCCGGCCCGGGCGGGGCGCCGATCCCGTACGGCATGTACATCGCGCCGGCGCTGCTGGCCGTGTCCGCCATGAACGGCGCGATCTACGACTCCACGTGGAACGTGTTCTTCAAGCTGCGCTACGCCAAGACGTACCAGACCATGCTCGCGACCCGCCTGGGCCCGCTGGACGTGGCGCTCGGCGAGATCGCCATGGCGCTGCTGCGCGGGCTGCTCTACGCGGTCGGGTTCCTGGTGGTCATGGCCGTCGCCGGGATGGCGACGTCCTGGACCGCGCTCCTCATGGTGCCCGGCGCGCTGCTGGTCGCGCTGGGCTTCGCCTCGCTGGGCATGGCGGTGACCAGCTGGATGAAGACCTTCCAGCAGATGGACTGGATCCAGCTCGTGCTCATGCCGATGTTCCTATTCTCCGCCACGTTCTTCCCGCTCACCGTGTACCCGGAGCCGATCCAGTGGCTCATCCGGGTGTTCCCGCTGTGGCACGCGGTGGAGATGATGCGCGCGCTCGCGGTCGGCGCCGTCACCGGGGCGACGGCGGGGCACGCCCTGTACTTCGGGGTCATGTCCGGGCTGGGCGTGTGGCTCACCTCGCGTCGCCTGCGGGCGCTGTTCCTGCGATGACCGGGACGGGAGTGCTCGACGCCGCGGGCCGGACGGCGGCCCGCGACTGGATCGCGGGGGTGCTGGACCTCCCGGCCGCCGCACTGACGGTGCGGGTGGTCCGCGAGCGATCGTGGGGCGACGTCTGGCGGCTGTCCTCCCCGGCCGGCGTCCACTGGTTCAAGGCTCCGCACCCGCGCCTGCGCGGGGAGGTCCCGCTGCGGGCGCTGCTGGAGTCCCGGGCAGCTGAGCGAGTCCTCCCCCTGGTCGCCGCAGACCACGAGCGCGGCTGGCAGCTCACCGCGGACGCCGGCCGCACCCTCGCCGCGCTCGCCCGGGACGACGCCGGCGCGCCGCGCCCCGGCGAGGTAGCTCGCCTCTACGCCGGGCTGGCCGGCGCGCTCGCCGCCATGCAGGAGGCGGTGGGGGAGGACGACCTGCGCGGCCGAGGACTGACGGAGTTCGACCCGGCCAAGGCCGAGCTGTCCCTGCTCCGCGAGCTCGCCCCGTTCCGGGCGCTGCCCGCCGCCCATCCGGCGCATTGCACCGCTGAGGAGGAGGCGCGCGCCGTCGCCGTGACGGCCGCGCTCGCGATGCGCTGGGAGGACTGCGGCGGTCCGGCCGACCCGCTCGGCCTGGACCACAACGACCTCCACGGCGGCAACGCGTTCCTCGGGGCGGACGGCCGGGTCCTGGTCAGCGACGTCGGGGACGCGGTGCTCGGTCATCCTGGGGCGAGCCTGCGCGCCCTGCTGGTGCCGGTCCGGGCCGAGCACGGAGCCGATGCCGCGGAGACCGTGCGGACCGCCTGGCTCGCCGCCCGCGGCCAGGACCACGCGGCGGGGCGGGAGCGCCTCGAGCTGGCCATGCTCCTGGCGGTTCCTCAGCGGCTGCGCGCCTGGGGCGCGCTGCGGTCCCCGGAGACCTGGGCCGCCTACGCGGAGTGGATCACCGCCCTGTGGCGGGACATCGGCACACCGGTGGACCAGCTCACCACGGCCTGACCGCCGCCCGCGGTGCCCTCAGCGCGCCGTCCGCCGGCGGCGCACCAGGTCGGCGGCGGCGATCGCCGTCGTGACGAGCCAGCAGGCGCCCACCATGAGCACGGCGGCGGACGCGGCGTGCGCGAACCCGGCGGCCGACGGCGCCCCGCCAGGCCCGGCCGCCCCGGCCAGGGCCGCGTAGAAAGCCCCCATCACCACGGACAGGCCCAGGGCGGTGCCCATGCGCTGTGCCGTCTGGGCGACGCCGCCGGCGGCCCCGGCCTCGTGCCCGGCGACGTCCTCCATCATCAGCACCTGCGTCGTCGTGAGGATCAGGGCCTGGGACACGGCCATGACCGCCAGCGCGGCGCCCACGATCCACGGGCTCCACGCGCCCGCGGCGGAGCGCTCGAACGCCAGGGCCAGGATGGCCAGCGAGGCCAGGCCGACGACGCCGCCCCCGAACACCATGCGCGCCCCCTCGGACTGGACCTTGGAGCCGGCCCACGGGGAGGCCACGGCCTGGACCACGGCCCCCGGCAGGGTCGCCAGCCCGGAGGCGAGCGGGCTGAAGCCCATGCCCTGCTGCAGGAACACGGCCGTCACCGCGAACACGGCGGGCATGCTGGACAGGAAGATCGTGGACTCGGCGGCGCCGATGCTGAACGACGCGCGGCGGAACAGCGCCGGGTCCACCATGGGCTCCACGCCGGTGGCTGCGGCACGGCGCTTCACGCGCAGCTCCCACAGCCACCAGCCCACGCCGAGGACGGCGGCCCCCGCCAGCAGCGCCCACGTGCCGGGCACGATGAACGGCACCATCAGGCAGAGGCTGGCGCCGCCCAGCAGCAGGGCGCCCACGGGGTCCAGTGCGGCGATCCCGCGCGGCCCGCCGGACCTGCCCGCGGCCCCCTTCACCCGGGTGTCCGGGGAGAGCCAGGCCGTCGCCATGACGATCGCGAGCACGCCCACGGGCACGTTCATCAGGAACGTGGAGCGCCAGCCCCAGTCCGGGCCGAGGGTCCCGAGCAGCAGACCGCCCAGCAGCGGGCCCACCGCCACGCCCAGGCCCACCACCATGCCGAACAGGCCGTAGGCGCGGCCGCGGACCCGCCCCGTGAAGTGGGACTGGATGAACCCGATGGTCTGCGGGTTGAACACGCCCGCGCCGAGGCCGGTGAGGAGGCGCCCCGCGTTCAGCCACAGCGGGTCCGGGGCCAGGCCGGAGAGCAGCGAGCCGAGCACGTAGAGCGCGATGCCGGCGAGGAACAGCGGGCGGCGCCCCCAGAGATCCCCGGCGCGTCCCGCGGCCACCAGCACCATGCCGAAGGTCAGGGTGTAGCCGGAGAGCACCCACTGCAGGTCCGCGCTGGAGGCCCCGAGGCCGCCCTCGATGGAGGGCAGGGCCACGTTCACCACGGACACGCTCATCAGCGCCAGGAAGAGGGGGATGAGCAGGACGGTGAGGATGCGGCGCTGGTCGGCGGTGAAGGCGCCGGACTCCGTGGCGGCGGGGGAGGGGAGGGTCACCGGCACAGCCTACGGGGCGCCCCGATTCGGAGCCCGGGTGGGCCGTGCGGGATGATGGGGGCCAGTCCCGCACGCACACTGGAGGAACTCCGCATGCCCCAGAGCATCCCGTCCGGCTCGGCCGGCACCCGTCCGGCGCGCGCCGGCCTCACCGTCGGCTCCACCGGGTTCGCCGTGATGGTCGCCGTGCTGCTCGTCGCGATCGTCTTCGCGGCCAACGCCAACGACCTCATCGGCTGGCTGGTGGTGGCCATCGCCGCGGGCTGGCTCGTCTTCGCCGTGGTGGTGTTCCTGCAGATGCGCAAGGGCGTGCGGGAGGCGGGCCGCAAGGTGGACACCGCCATGCAGAACGCCCGTGCCGACGTCGCCGCCCTGCGCGCCCCGCAGCAGCCCGCCCCGGCCGCCGCCGTGCCCGCCGCCGCCGGCGACCCCATGCGGGACACCAAGCTCGAACACTCCTTCAAGATCTGCCAGGTCCAGGCCCGCGTGATCACCCAGCAGCTGGACGCGGAGGGCCCGCTGGACCGCGAGATGGTGGACCGCGCCCTGGAGACCATCACCATCACCGCGCAGAACGCCCGGGACATGATCAAGGAGTCCGCCCGCGACGCCGAGGGCCCCGTGTCCGGGACGGTGGTCTCCTGATGACCGTCCCCCAGAAGGACCCGGTCACCGGGAAGCACCCCGGGCCCGCCGCGGGCGAGCCGGTGGTGCACGCCAACGCCGGCGCCCCGAAGCCCGAGGGCGCCCTGCGCGTGGCCACGGTGAACGTGAACGGCATCCGCGCCTCCCACCGCAAGGGCATGGGCGGCTGGTTCGCCGGCCGCGGCGTGGACGTGCTCACCCTCCAGGAGGTCCGCGCCCCGCAGGAGATCGCCCACGCCCTGGTCCGCGACGTCGTGGGCGACGCCTGGGACGAGGTGCACGTGGCGGACGTGGAGGCCGCCTCGAAGGGCCGTGCCGGCGTCGCCGTGGCGTCCCGGTTCCCGTTCGAGGACGTCCGCACCGGCATCGGCGGTGCTGAGGACCACGCGGCGGACGCGGGCCGGTGGATCGAGGCCGACGTCCGCCTGCCGGACGGCTCCCTGCTGACCGTGGTGTCCGCGTACGTGCACACCGGCGGGGTGGACACCCCCAAGCAGGTGGACAAGTACCGCCTCCTGGACGAGATGGTCCGCCGCCTGCCCGAGCTCGCGGCGGACGGCCGCCACGTGCTGGTCACCGGCGACCTCAACGTGGGCCACACCGAGCGGGACATCAAGAACTGGCGGGGCAACGTCAAGAAGGCCGGCTTCCTTCCGGAGGAGCGCGCCTACTTCGACCGGTTCTTCGGCGAGCTCGGCTACGTGGACGTGCACCGCACCCTCGCCGGGGACGTCCCCGGCCCCTACACGTGGTGGTCCATGCGCGGGCAGGCGTTCGACAACGACGCCGGCTGGCGCATCGACTATCAGATGGCCACGCCGGAGCTCGCCGCCAGGGCGACCTCCGCCGTGGTCGACCGTGCCCCCAGCTGGGGGACCCGCTTCTCCGACCACGCCCCGCTCGTGGTCGACTACCAGTTCTGACCGTGCAGGAGAGACCCGAGGCTGAGATGACCATGAAGAAGAACTCCGTCCAGGACGTCCTGGCCCAGGACGCCGCCGCCACCGCCCACCTGGCCGGCGCGTCCGCCCGGCACCGCGTGCTCTCCGGCATGCAGCCCTCGGCGGACTCCCTCCACCTGGGCAACTACCTCGGCGCCCTCGTGAATTGGGAGCGCACCCAGGCCGACTTCGAGGCGTTCTTCTTCATCCCCGACCTGCACGCCATCACCGTGCCGCAGGACCCGGCCGCGCTCGCGGAGCGCACCCGGGTGGCCGCCGCGCAGTTCATCGCCGGCGGCATCGACCCCGAGCGCTCCACGCTGTTCGTCCAGTCCCAGGTCCCCGAGCACGCGCAGCTGGCCTGGGTGCTGACCTGCATGACCGGCATGGGCGAGGCCATGCGCATGACCCAGTTCAAGGACAAGTCCGCCAAGCAGGGCGCGGACGCGGCCGGCGTCGGCCTGCTCGCGTACCCCATGCTCATGGCCGCGGACATCCTGCTCTACCAGCCGCACGGCGTGCCCGTGGGCGACGACCAGCGCCAGCACGTGGAGCTCACCCGCGACCTCGCCCAGCGCTTCAACCACCGCTACGGCGAGACGTTCGTGGTGCCCACCGGCTTCTACCCGGAGACCGGCGCGCGCATCTACGACCTGCAGGACCCCACGTCGAAGATGTCCAAGTCCGCGGCGTCCCCGAACGGGCTCATCAACATCCTCGAAGAGCCGAAGAAGACCGCCAAGAAGATCAAGTCCGCGGTCACCGACGACGGCACCGAGGTGCGCTTCGACCGCGAGGCCAAGCCCGGCGTCTCCAACCTGCTGACCATCCTCTCCGCGGTGAGCGACCGTCCGATCCCGGAGCTCGAGGCCGAGTTCGAGGGCAAGATGTACGGCCACCTGAAGGTGGCGGTGGCGGACGCCGTCGTGGAGCGCCTGGCGCCCGTGCGCGAGCGCGCCCTGGGCCTGCTGGACGACCCGGCCGAGCTGGACCGCATCCTCGCCGCCGGCGCGGCGAAGGCCCGCGAGGTCGCCACCCCCGTGCTCGAGGACGTCTACGCGAAGGTCGGCTTCCTTCGCCCGCTGCGCTGAGCCCGCCCCGCGGGCCGACTCCGCCCTGCGGGGGAGCGGGGCGGCCCGCAGGGTCCGACCTGGGTCTGACGCGCCTGTGCCGGGGCCGTGTGAAGATGGACGCGGCTGCCGCGCGACGGGCGCGGCCGACGCGAGGGAGGCACCCCCATGTCCACCGTCCACACCCATCCGCCGGAGACGCAGGCGTCCCGGGGAGAGGAGCCCGTCCTCGAGACGGAGAACCTCGTGAAGGTCTACGGCCGGGGGGCCTCGCGGTTCGACGCCCTCAAGGGCGTCACGCTGCAGATCCACCGCGGCGAGTCCGTGGCCGTCGTCGGCAAGTCCGGCTCCGGGAAGTCCACGCTCATGCACCTGCTCGCCCTGCTCGACGTGCCCACGTCCGGCGTCGTGGCGATGGACGGCCGGCCGGTGTCCCAGCTCAAGGCCGCCGAGGTGGCGCACCTGCGCAACGAGCGGTTCGGCTTCGTGTTCCAGCAGTTCTTCCTCAACGCGGACCAGACCGTGCTGGAGAACGTGGTGCTGCCCCTGAAGATCGCCGGGGTGCCCCGCCACGAGCGCGAGGCCCGCGGCCGCGAGGTGCTGGAGCGCCTGGAGATCGCGGACAAGGCGAAGAACCGCGCCAACGACCTCTCCGGCGGCCAGAAGCAGCGCGTGTGCATCGCCCGGGCCCTCATCAACCGGCCCACGGTGCTGTTCGCGGACGAGCCCACCGGCAACCTGGACTCGGCGACCTCCCGCTCCGTGGAGGAGATCCTCTTCGGCCTGCACCGGGACGAGGGGATCACCCTCGTCGTCGTCACCCACGACGACGACCTCGCCGCCCAGTGCGACCGCCGCCTGGTGATGCAGGACGGCGTGATCGTGGCCGCCGAGGGCGCCGGGCGCGCCGTCGCCGCCGGGACGGGGGCCCGGGCATGAAGGCCCCCGACCTGATCCGCACGGCCCTCGGCAACACCGCCCGTGCCAAGCTGCGCACGTTCCTGACGGTGATCGCCATCATGATCGGAGCGTTCACCCTCACCCTGACCTCCGGCCTGGGTGCCGGCATCAACAAGTACGTGGACAACATGGTGGCCGGCTTCGGCGCACCCGACGAGCTGACCGTCTCCAAGCCCGCGGGGAACCAGATGGCCGGCATGACCGGCGGCGCGCCCACCGAGTACGAGGACTCCGCCGCCGCGGGCGAGATGTACGGCATGCCGCTGCTCACCCAGGAGGACCTGGACCGCATCGGGGCCACGGAGCACGTCACGGGCGTGGAGACCGTGCGGATCGTGGAGGTGCAGGACCTGCGCGGCGCCGACGGCCGCCGCTGGAGCGTGCCCATGATGGGCGGCACCTACGAGATCGGCAAGCTCTCCGTGAAGGCCGGCCGCGAGCCCGCCGCGGATGGCGGGGCCATGGAGCTGACGGTGCCGACGGAGTGGGTCGAGTCCCTGGGCGGCACCGCCCCGGAGGACGTGCTCGGCCAGGAGGTCACCCTGACCACGAAGACCCCGCTGCAGCAGGAGCGCACCGTGCAGGCCGAGGTGGTCGGCGTGACCGAGCGCCTGCCCTCCGGCGTCGGCGCGAACCCCGTGCCCTCCGCGGCCCTGGAGCAGGGCCTGCACGACATCCAGACCGAGGGCCTGCCGGAGGAGCAGCGGAACACCTACTTCCAGGCGACGGCGATCGTGGAGGGGATGCCCGGCAACGAGGCGGCCGTGAAGGCCGCCCTGAGCGAGCAGGGGTACCAGGCCCAGACCCTCGAGGACCAGCTCGGCAGCATCCGCGGCATCATCAGCGCCGTGACCTGGGTGCTCAACGGCTTCGCGCTCATCGCCCTGCTGGCGGCCAGCTTCGGCATCATCAACACGCTGCTCATGGCCGTCCAGGAGCGCACCCGGGAGATCGGCCTGATGAAGGCCCTGGGCATGACGTCCGGCCGCATCTTCGGGCTGTTCACCCTGGAGGCCGTCGTGATCGGCCTGCTCGGCTCGCTGCTCGGCGTCGGCCTGGGCGTCGCGGTGGGCGTCGGCGTGAACGCCTGGCTCACCACCGGCGGGCCGCTCGAGGACGTCGCGGGCCTGGTGCTCTACGCGGTGGACCCCCTGGCGCTCCTGCTCATCGTCCTGCTCATCGTGGCGATCGCGTTCGTCGCCGGGACCTTGCCCGCGGCGCGTGCTGCCCGGAAGGATCCCATCGAGGCGCTGCGCCACGAATGAGCACGGACCGCACATCGCCCGCACACACATCGCACGCACACGGAGGGAACTCAGCATGACCGACCAGAACACCCCCTACCCGCAGAACCCCCAGGGCGGCCAGCCGGCGCCCCAGTACGGCCAGCCCGGCCAGCCGGCGCCCCAGTACGGCCAGCCCGGCGAGGGCTCCCGCTTCGGCACCCAGGCGTACGGCGCCCCGGGTCTGCAGTACGGCGCCCCGCTCGCCGAGCCCGCCAAGTTCCGCACGCTCCTGAAGCTCACCCTGGCCTCGGCCGTGGTCTACGTGCTCTCCGCCCTCCCGGGCCTGTTCGTGGACCAGGACGCCCTGGTCCGTGACCAGCTGCGGGCGCAGGGCATGTCGGCCGAGCAGATCGACCAGGCCATGCAGAACGCCGGCATGTTCAGCGCGATGGCCGGCATCGGCGTCGTCGTCGGGCTCCTGATCGCCCTGGGCCTGTACGCCCTGGTGTACTTCGGCCTACGCGCCGGGAAGAACTGGGCCCGTGTCCTGGGCATCGTCCTCGCGATCCTCGGCACCCTGTCCGACGTGTTCGGCCTGTTCAGCCTCGGCAGCTTCCCGGCCGGCGTCATGATCGCCTCGCTGGTGCTGTCGGTGCTGTTCATCGCCGTCAACGTGCTGTGGCTGGTCAACGCGTTCAACAAGGACGTGGCCGCCTACACCAAGCAGGGCCGCCTGCCCGCCGCCTGACCGGCACCCCGGACGC
>NZ_JAKRNH010000081.1:0-11031 GCF_022346985.1 Micrococcus sp. ACRRV | reverse complement strand
GGGTGGGATGGGGAGGAACGGACATGGCCTCATGATATCTGCACGGGAAATGCCGCTTTACGCGTGCCACGCTGCGTCCGTTTCGCGGGCGGAAGGGGACGGCACGCCGTTCGTTTCGCGCACCACAGCACGGGGCGTCAGAGCCGGGCGTCGAGCCAGGCGAGGGCCTCGGCCACGCGGGTGCGCCAGCGCCACTGCGCCTTGGGGTCGGCGCGCGTGGGGCCGAGCGTGATCACGCCGACCTCCTTGCCGGCCCTCTCCGCGTCGAGGACGAACCGGAAGCCGCTCATCACGGCCAGGGACGTCCCCACGGCGAGCACCGAGTCCGCCTCCTCCGCGAGCGCCCGCGCGGCGTCCCGCCGGGCCGGGGGCACGTTCTCCCCGAAGTACACGACGTCCGGCTTCAGCTGCACGGAGCCGCAGACGCGGCAGCCGACCATCGTGAAGGCGTCCACCCAGCGCTGGTCCAGGGTGACGTCGCCGTCCGGGTTCACGGCGTCCGGGTCCACGGTCACGGCCTCGAGATAGCCCGGGTTGGCCGCGGCCAGGCGGGCGTCGAGGGAGGTACGGTCCTCCATCGCCCCGCACTGCAGGCAGACCACGCGGGCGAGGTCGCCGTGCAGGGCGATCAGCCGGGACGGCGCGGCCCCCGCGGCGGCGAACGCCTGCGCGTGCAGCCCGTCCACGTTCTGCGTGACGATCCCGGCCACCACGTCCCGGCGCACCCAGTCGGCCAGCACGTGATGGGCGGCGTTGGGGGCGGCCTCGTCCATGTGACGCCAGCCCACGAAGGAGCGGGCCCAGTACCGGTGCCGCGCGGCGGGGTCGTCGCGGAACTCCTGGTACGTCATGGGCCGGTGCCGGTGGAGGGTGCCGTTCGGCCCGCGGTAGTCGGGGATCCCGGAGTCGGTGGACACGCCGGCGCCCGTGATCACGAGGGGCCGTCCCGCCTCCAGCATGCGCAGAAGACCCCGAGACGCGGTCTCGGGGTCCTGCAGAGGAGCGGTCTCCCCCACCACCCGGGCGATGGACCGCAGCGCGGCCTGGTGCCCGTCCTGGGAGGGGTGCCTCACGGGGGTCATCGCACCCGCGAGTCGTCGTCCTCGTCGTCGTCTGCGTAGAGGTCCGCGTAGGGATCCTCGTAGTCGACCTCCGGCTCGACGGCCGGCGCGTCCGTGCGCCCGCCCGTGAGCTCTCGCTCCAGTGCCGAGAGGTCTGTTCCGAGAGACATGTACTTCATCTCCCGTGCCTGCTTGGTGGCCTTCGCCTTCTGACGGCCGCGCCCCATGAGCGTGACCCCCTTCGCATCTCTCGTCGCCTCGGATGTGACGGCTCTCAGAGGCCGACCGAGGATCTCACTGGTCATTATGGTTCGTGCATAACAGGGTACACGACCCCCCTGCATCACGCCCCCGTCGGGGACGGCCGCGCCCGCCCCTGCGACGGGGGCGGGCGCCACGGGTGTCAGGCCCGACGCGCGGCGACGGTGAGGCCGTCCGCCGTGTCCTCGCCGGCCCGGTCCACCACCACGGTGTCGCCGTCCTGCACGGCCCCGGAGAGCAGCGCGCGGGCGAGCTGGTCGCCGATCTCGCGCTGCACGAGGCGCCGCAGGGGGCGGGCGCCGTAGGCCGGGTCGTAGCCGGTCAGGGCCAGCCACTCGCGGGCCGCGTCGGTGACGTCGAGGGTCAGGCGACGCTGCTGCAGCCGCTCCCCCAGTGACGCCACCTGCAGGTCAACGATCCGGGCCAGGTCCTCCACGCCGAGGGCGTCGAAGGTGACGATCTCGTCGAGGCGGTTGAGGAACTCCGGCTTGAACGCGGCGCGCACCACGTCCATGACTGCGTCCTTCCGGGCCTGCTCCGGCATCGTCTGGTCCACCAGGAACTGGGAGCCCAGGTTCGAGGTGAGGATCAGGATGACGTTGCGGAAGTCCACGGTGCGGCCCTGGCCGTCGGTGAGGCGGCCGTCGTCGAGCACCTGCAGGAGGATGTCGAAGACCTCCGGGTGGGCCTTCTCCACCTCGTCCAGCAGCACCACGGAGTACGGGCGGCGCCGCACGGCCTCGGTGAGCTGACCGCCCTCGTCGTAGCCGACGTAGCCGGGAGGGGCGCCGACCAGGCGGGACACGGCGTGCTTCTCCGCGTACTCGGACATGTCGATGCGCACCATGGCGCGCTCGTCGTCGAAGAGGAACTCCGCGAGCGCCTTGGCCAGCTCGGTCTTGCCCACGCCCGTCGGGCCCAGGAAGAGGAACGAGCCGGTGGGACGGTTGGGGTCGGCGATGCCGGCCCGGGCCCGGCGCACGGCGTCGGAGACGGCACGCACGGCGTCCTTCTGCCCGATCAGGCGGTCGCCGAGGTGCTCCTCCATGGAGAGCAGCTTCTCGGTCTCGGAGGCGAGCATGCGGCCGGCCGGGATGCCGGTCCAGGCGGAGATCACCTCGGCGATGTCGTCGGCGGTGACGTTCTCGGAGACCATCGCCTCGACGTCGCCCTGCTGGCCCTCCTGCGCGGCGCGGTCCGCCTCCTCGAGCTGCTTCTCGAGGGCGGGGATCTCGCCGTAGAGCAGGCGGGAGGCCTCCGCGAGGTCGCCGTCGCGCTGGGCCTTCTCGGCCAGCGAGCGCAGCTCGTCCACCCTGGCGCGGAGGTCGCCGGCCTCGTTCAGGGACGCCTTCTCCGCCTCCCAGCGGGCGGTGAGGGCGCGCAGCTCCTCCTCCTTGTCCGCCTTCTCCGCGCGCAGCCCGGCCAGTCGCTCCACGGAGCCCGGGTCGGACTCGCCGTCGAGGGCGAGCTCCTCCATGGTGATGCGGTCCACCTGGCGGCGCAGCGCGTCGATCTCCTCCGGGGCGGAGTCGATCTCCATGCGCAGCCGGGAGGCGGCCTCATCGACGAGGTCGATGGCCTTGTCCGGGAGCTGCCGGCCGCTGATGTAGCGGTCGGAGAGCGTGGCCGCGGCCACGAGCGCAGAGTCCGCGATGGCCACCTTGTGGTGCGCCTCGTAGCGCTCCTTCAGGCCGCGCAGGATCGCGATCGTGTCGTCCACGCTCGGCTCGCCCACGTACACCTGCTGGAAGCGGCGCTCCAGGGCGGGGTCCTTCTCGATGTTCTCGCGGTACTCGTCCAGGGTGGTGGCGCCGATCAGGCGCAGCTCGCCGCGGGCCAGCATGGGCTTGAGCATGTTGCCCGCGTCCATGGCGCCCTCGGAGGCGCCCGCGCCGACCACGGTGTGGATCTCGTCGATGAACGTGACGATCTGCCCGTCCGACTTCTTGATCTCCTCGAGGACGGACTTCAGCCGCTCCTCGAACTCGCCGCGGTACTTGGCGCCGGCGATCATGGCGCCCAGGTCCAGGCTGATCAGAGTCTTGCCGCGCAGGGACTCAGGGACGTCCCCGGCCACCATGCGCTGGGCCAGGCCCTCGACGACGGCGGTCTTGCCCACGCCCGGCTCGCCGATGAGCACGGGGTTGTTCTTGGTGCGGCGCGAGAGCACCTGCACCACGCGGCGGATCTCCTGGTCGCGGCCGATGACCGGGTCCAGCTTGCCGGAGCGGGCGACGGCGGTCAGGTCCGTCCCGTACTTCTCCAGCGACTGGAAGGTGGCCTCGGGGTCCGGGGTGGTGACGCGCTCGTCGCCGCGGACCTGGGTGAACGCCGCCTGCAGCGCGGCGAGGGAGGCGCCCGCGTCGGTGAGGGCGCGGCCGGCCTCGCCGCCGTCCGCGGCCAGGCCCAGGAGCAGGTGCTCGGTGGAGACGTACTCGTCGCCGTGCGCGGACGCCTGCTGCTGGGCGGCCTTCACGACGGCGCCCGCGGCCGGGGAGAGCCGGGCCTCGGACACCGTGGCGCCGGAGGCCTTGGGCAGGCCGTGGATGGCGGTGGAGGCGGCCACGGACACCACGTCCGGGTCCGCCCCGGCGGCCTTCAGGACGGCGACGGCCACCGAGTCCCGCTGGTCCATGAGGGCCTTGAGGAGGTGGGCCGGCTCCACGGCCGGGTTGGAGGCGGTGGACGCGTTCATGGCCGCGGCCGAGAGCGCCTCCTGGCTCTTGGTGGTGAACTGCGGGGAGGGGTTCATGCGGTGCTGCTCCTTCGGAACCGTACTTGAGTCTTGTCCACTCAACATCGCCGGGGTGGGCGGTATTCCACACCGCCCTCGCGTCCAGTGCCGATCCTAGGCGTCGGTTCTCATCAGCGATGCCGCCGTCTCGATCAGCGCGTTCCAGTCGTGCCGCGCCTCACCCCGGGGGGACTGCCGCACCAGCAGGCCAGCAGGGCGAGGGCGGCGATCCGCAGACGACGCGGCTCCGTATTCCACATCCGCTGCGCGACCCGCGCGCAGACATAGGCGAGCAGAGCGCTGATCACGAGAGGTTCAGCTCCTTGATCGCAGTGGCAGGCAGGGACATGGTGTCCTCCTTCACGCGAGGGCCACCGACCGGCGCAGCGCGGGGGCGGTGACGTCCACACCGCCGCGGACCAGCAGCACACCGCCCACCAGGGATGCGACGATGACCAGCAGGCTCAGCGGGGCGTACAGCGCGCTGGCCCCGATCAGCGGTCCACCGGTGATGACGGCGGCACCGATGCTGACGGTCATGACGGTGCCCAGGGCGAGCAGCACGCTCGCTCGACGCATCGCGTGGATGCGGCGCACGGGCATGCCGCCATAGGCGAGGCCGCGGTGCAGGTCGGCCCGGTCCACGACCTGGGCCGACTGGTTCAGCGCCACCGAGCAGGCCGCGAGGAGGAACGAGATCAGCAGGGTGAGCAGCACACCGGTGCGCAGGTCCTGCATGACCATCAGGTCCTCCGGATGGGTCAGTGTGGCCTCCCCTTCCGAGGCCAGGCCGAGGCCGGCGCCGGCCATGACGCCGACGTAGGTGGTCACCGCGAGCGAGCCGACCTGCTGCCAGGCCAGGCGCGGGGCGTCCAGGACGGTGCGGGCGGCCACGAGCGATTCCGGGGTCCGAGCCCGACGCAGACGCCACTTCGCACCCAGGGACAGGACCCACGGACCGAGCAGGTGCAGCGCGAGCAGGGGCACGGCCAGGGCGACCAAGACGGCCGAGATGGCCAGGCCCACGTCGGCCGCACCCTTGGAGACCGCGATGAGCAGCTGCCCGACGACCACCAGGGCCCCGAACACGAGGAGCCGCACCCAGTGGACCGACTGAGCGTTCTGCCGGGTGCGCACCCCCAGCGGGGTGATCGCGATCCGGCGCAGCCCGGTCAACGCGGAGAGCCCCGCGATCAGGGTCAGGCCGGCGAGCACGGCCAGCACGCCGGGCACGCCGATCCACTGCGCCCCCACGCCGATGGTCCCACCGGCGAACGGGAGGAGGCCGATCACGGGGATGAGCGCCGCCCACCCGACGACGCCGAGCACCGCCCCGGCGGCGGCGAGGATCATCGCCTCCGCGACCGCCAGCCCGGTCACGGTCGCCGTCGACGCACCGAGCAGGCGCAGCGAGGACAGACGGTCGTCGCGGCGCCGGGCCAACAGCCGGGCGGCTGCCCCGGCCAGCGCGGTCAGGGGAAGGACGAGCAGGGCCAGGGCGATGCCGGAGAGGACCTTGTAGAACCCCCCGATCTCACCGGGCAGAGTCCAGAAGAAGTGGACGCCTCCGGCCACGGCCAGCGTCAACGCGGACGCGGCGGCGAACGCGGTGACCGGGAGCACCCACACGGTCCGGTCACGGAAGACCCGGCGGGCGAAGAGGCTGATCACGCGGGTCTCCATCAGCGCACCTGCTCCCGGGTCGTCCCGGCGGCCGCCTGGGCCTGATCGGACTCGATGCGCCCGTCGCGCACCCGGATGAGCCGGGAGCACGCCGCCGCCACGGACGGGTCGTGGGTGACGACGACGAGGGTGCGGCCGCGGGCGACGGTCGACGCGATGAGGCTGTCCAGCACGGCCTCCGAGGTGTCGGAGTCGAGGGCGCCGGTGGGCTCGTCCGCGAACACGACGTCGGGCTCGACGGCCTGGGCACGGGCGATGGCCACGCGCTGGCGCTGGCCGCCCGAGAGCTCGCCCGGGCGGCGGTCCTCCATCCCGGCCAGGCCCAGGGAGCCGAGCCATCGCGCGGCCGTCTGCTCTGCCGCGCGCCGGTCGACGCCGTTGAGCATCAGGGGCATCGCGACGTTCTCGACCGCGGTGAGCTCGGGCAGCAGCAGTCCCTCCTGGAAGACGAAGCCCAGGCGCTCGCGCCGCAGCCGGGCCCGCTGCTCCTCGGTGAGGGCGGTGACCTCGTGGACGGTGCCGTCGGCGCCGGCGAGGGTGACCCGTCCGCCGTCGGGAGCGATGATCCCGGAGAGGACGTGCAGCAGCGTCGTCTTGCCGGAACCCGAGGGACCCATGACCGCGACCGACTCGCCGGGACGGATCTCCAGGTCGACGCCGGCCAGAGCGTGGGTGGAGCCGTAGGTCTTGGTCAGGCCACGGGCGGCGAGGACGGGAGGGGTGAGTGGCGCGGTGTTCATGGTCTCCACCCTCCGCTGGGCGGGGCTGACCACGCGTCGGACCACAGGATGGACCCGCCCCTGCCCGGGTACGACCGCAGTAGGACCCAGCCTGTCGTGCCATCGGCTGTCTGGACGGCCCAGGTGTACCGATCGGGGGACGTCAAGGGAAGCACTCTTCGTCGCGGGATTCCACGCCGGACGTGCCACGGCGCACGCCGTCCTCTCTCACCTGTGCGAGGTGCGGGGGGTGCGGCGCACTGCCAGGAGGGTGCTCTCGTCCGCGGCCGTGAGTCACCACAGTCTGGTACTGGCCGCTCGATGACCTCACCAGCGTGCTGACCGCAGCGGGATTCACCGTCACCGACCGCGGCACCCGGCTGGACCCGGGCACGCGCCGGCACGGCTGGATGAGAGCGCACCGGAACTGAGTCCTCTGGCCCATCCCGAAGCAGGTAATCTGTCTCATATAAGGAGACGCCTGTTTCACAGGAAGAGACAGTGTTCTTACGGTGACGGCATGACGGACACGAACCCCTCCCGCGGCACGGACAACTATGCCCACGGCCATCAGCCGAGCGTCCTGGCCTCGCACGCCACCCGCACCGCGGACAACAGCTGCGGCTACTTCCTGGATCGGGTGCACCCCGGTCAACGGATCCTGGACATCGGATGCGGGCCGGGCTCCATCACGTTGGACCTTGCCGCCCTGGTCGGCGACGAGGGCCGCGTGACCGGAGTGGACTTCTCCGCAGAGGCGATTGCGGCAGCGCGGCTGGCCGCCGCGGATCGGGGCGACGTCGTCACGGAGTTCCTCGTGGGTGACGTGTTCGAACTCGACCTGGAGCCCGCGTCCTTCGACGTGGTGCATGCCCATCAAGTGATGCAGCACCTGACGGATCCGGTCGCCGCCCTGGAAGCGATGGCCCGCTTCGTGAAGCCAGGCGGCATCCTCGCCGCCCGTGACGCGGACTACGGTGCAATGGCCTGGTACCCCGCCGCCGAGGGCCTGCAACGGTGGCACACCACCTACTGCGACTCCGCGCGGGCCCTCGGCGGGGAACCCGACGCCGGTCGACGCCTACGAGCCTGGGCCCACCAGGCCGACCTTCATGTCGTCCTCGCACGATCCAGTGCATGGTCCTACGCAACGACGGAGTCCGCAGCGTGGTGGGGCAACTCCCAGGCCGAGCGGGTGACGTCGTCCTCGTTCGCGCAGCGAGCCGCGGACCAGGGGGTCACCCCCGAGCAGCTCACTGCCATGGCCGATGACTGGCGCACATGGGGCCAGCACCCGGATGCCTGGTTCTTCCTGCCGCACGGCGAGATCATCGCCGTTCCCTCCCCCCACTGACCACCCCCCTGTCGAATGGCATCGTGGCCCTGCCGCGGCGCCGGTCCCCTCCCCGAGGGGTTCCACGTCACACGCCGACACCACCCTCACCCCACGTCACCGCCAGGCGCCGCGTCCGGCTCCCCCTGCGACGTCGGGGGCCAGGGCAGTCGACCAGTCGTCCGGGGGGACCCATCCCGAGGCTTCGGACACGAACGTGAGATTCGACGACTCCCACGAAGCCGTCCCATGCCTGGTCGGACGCTCCAACTGAGGACAAGCGCAGCGAGAACCCACGCCGGGGAACCGTGCGACCCCCACCCCGGGCCGCACGCCGCTACCGTGGCCGCATGCCCTCCTCCCCCGTGCCCGACGCGTCCACCGGCGGCCGTGCACCCCGGACCTACGCCCGGCCACGTGCAAGCCTGCTCTACGTGCTGGAGCGCACCTGGACCCGACTGGTGGGGATGCAGGTCTGGGACGTCGCCGCCGCCATGACGTTCTTCGCCGTCCTCTCCCTGCTGCCCACCCTCGTCGCGCTCGTCTCCCTCGTGTCCCTGCTGGGGGTGGAGGCCCGCACCGTGGACACCGCCGCGCGCCTGGCCACCGAGGTCTGGCCGAGCCTCGACACCGCGGAGGTCTCCGCCTGGATCCTGAACGCGGGGCGGACGGCCACCGGCACCCCGGGCCTCGTCCTCGGCGCGGCGGGCGCCGTCGTCTCCGCCTCGGGCGCGGTGGGCGCGTTCCACCGCGCCATGCACCGCATCTACGACACGCGCGAGGGGCGCCCGTTCCTCGTCTACCGCCTCGTCGTGCTCCTGGAGACGCTGGCGCTGATCGTGGGCGCCGCCCTGGTCATGTCCCTCATGGTGCTCGGCGGCGACCTCTCGGAGCGCCTCGGGCGCCTGCTGGGGGTGGGGCGCGGGGCCGTGGCGGTGTGGAACGCGAGCACCTGGCCGATGATCCTGGTGCTGCTCGCGCTGATCGTCTCCGTCGCCTACCGGCGGGGACCGAACGTGCGCCCGCCCTGCCACCGCCCCTTCTCCCTGGGGGCTGTCGGGGCGGTGGCGCTGCTCTTCGCCGCCGCGCTCGCCCTGGGGTGGATCGTGGCGCGGTTCGGCGGGTTGGCGCTCGTCGGCCGGCTGAACTCCGCCCTGGGCGTCCTCGGCCTGGCGTGGGCGGCGTGCATCGTGCTGGTGGCCGGCGCCGCCTTCGACGCGGAGATGCTCCGCGCCCGCCAGCTCGCCGTGGGGGTGGAGTCCGCCGACGAGCTGCAGCTCGCCACCCGGGACACCTGGGTGCTGCGCCAGGTGGAGCGGCAGGAGGCCCGTCACCTGCGGGTCGGGCGGCTGGTGGCGGAGGCGGTGCGCACCGAGGAGCCCGTCACGACTCCCGCCACCCGCCTCCTCGCGGAGGCCGGCTCGCTGTTCGCCGTCGACGCCGCGGGCCGGTCGGCGTCGGACCTCACCTCGGGACGCCCGTTCCACGCCGTGCCGCCCGCGGACCGCGCGGGGGTCTGAGCGGGCGGGGGCCCGGACCGTGCTCGGCTCGGGCCCCGTGCCGCCCGGGCCCTGCGGCCCCGGCTCGGCGGTCCTGGGTCAGCGCTCCTGGAAGGCCGCGACCTGGTCCGCGAGCACCTGCTGGGAGACGTCCGCGTCGAGGCCGAGCATGAGCATGTAGACGTGGTCACGGCCCTCGGAGGCGCCGCCGACCGTCATCACGAGCTTCCGGGACTGACCGGGCGTGGTCATGGTGACCGTCGCGGCGTCGGGCACGCCGGGGACCGCGGTGAACTCGGCCTTCTGGCCCTGCTCCCCCTCGAGGGTGCCGCAGGCGGAGACGAGCTCGCCGTACGGCGCCATGAGGTCGGCCGGGGCCGTCGAGGTGCCGATCATCGTGAACGCGCCGGTCTCCTGGTCCACCACCGCCGGGGAGGCGGGGTTGACCTGGTAGGTGGCCAGCGAGGCGACGTCCATGGGCTCGTGGGTGGCGTTGATCTCGTCCACCAGCTCCTGGCAGCGGCCGGTCGGGGTCACGCCGGTGAGGGTGAGGGACATGGTCAGCGGCTGGTCCGCCCCGCTCTGCACGGTGCGGGAGGAGAACACCTCCTGGGGCGCGGCCGTGGCCAGGAGCAGCAGCGGCTCCAGCGGGTTCTCGACCGACGCGCCACCCGCGGCGGGCGAGGAGGCGGCGAGGTCCGCGGCGGAGGAGGACGCCGTGGTCGCGGAGGCGTCGGCCGACGACGACGCGGCCGCCGCGGACGACGAGGCGTCGGAGGACGACGCCGGCCCCGTGGACACCGTCGGCGAGGAGGAGGACTCCGCGGCCGCCGAGGAGGCGGACGACGACGGCGTCGCGGAGGAGGACGCGGCGGGGCCGGGGGCGGCGCAGCCGGAGGCCAGCAGCGCCGCGGTGGCGGTCAGCGGCAGCAGCACGCGCAGGCGCGGGCGGGAGGTGGCGGTGCGGGACATGGGGATCTCCTCGGTCTGGTGCGGAGGACGGGATGGAGACGGTGCACTCGCATTGTGACCGTGCACACGCCGGGAGGGCAGGTCTGGGGGCCGCTCAGACGGGGCGGCGGAGCGCCGTCGCGTGGGCCCGCGTCGGCTAGCCTTGCGCAGAGGCGCCCGCTGTCCCCGACACCACCGCGGACGGGACGTCCCCCGAGCACCCGACGCCCGCCCCGAAAGGAGTCCGCCGTGGCCCAGGACCCCGCCGGCTGGCGCCGCACCGCCGTGCTGCTCTCCGGGGCGTGGCGGGAGGCGCTGCGCGTCTCCGCCCCCCGGGTCGAGCCGGAGCACCTGTTCCTCGGGGTGCTGGCCGCCGGCGGCCCCGCCGCCCGGGTCTCCGCCCGCCAGGGCCTCTCCCTGACCGCGGCACGCCGCGGCGCGGCCGTCCGCGCCAACCGCCAGCTCCGCGCCGTGGGCGAGGACGTGGCCCGCGCGGGCCGGATCCCCCGCACCCCCCTGGCCGCCGTGGATCGCGGCGGCGCCGCCACCCTGCCGCTGTCCGCTGCCTCTGAGGGCATGCTCCCGGCCCGCCGCCTCGCCATGACCGAGGCCGCGTGGGCTCTGGACCTGCTCCAGGAGCCGGCGGGCGCCGTCTCCGCGCTCGTCGCCGCGGCGGGGGTGGACGTCGACGCCCTGCGCCACGCCCTGCGCGCGGCGGACAGGGACGAGCCCCGGCTGCCCGGTGCGGCGCTCGACGTCATGCCCGCCCCGTGCCCCCTGCCCGGTCTCG
>NZ_JAKRNH010000080.1:0-11058 GCF_022346985.1 Micrococcus sp. ACRRV | reverse complement strand
AGGCGGCGGGGACGCTGTCGTCGTGCGGGTCCACGGGGGCCTCCTGAGGGCGGGACGAGCGGATGTGGGTGTTGTGAACGGGATCACGTCGCGAGTAGAGTCTGGCACAGACACGTTCCCTCCCGGAACACCGCGTTCCCTCAGAGAACAACCCGGAGGGCGCCAGAGCCCCCGCCGCCGGCCCTGAAAGGTGCCCTCATGCTCTTCCACCACCACGGCTACGTCTCCACCGACCCCCGCATGAAGCCCGCCGCGGGCATCGGCCTGGACCGCCCCGCCGAGCTGCCGGACGAGATGGACGTCCTCATCGTCGGCACCGGCCCCGCCGGCATGATCGCCGCCGCCCAGCTGGCCATGTTCCCGGACGTGCACACCCGCATCATCGAGCGCCGCGGCAAGCGCCTGGAGATCGGCCAGGCCGACGGCATCCAGGCCCGCTCCGTGGAGACCTTCCAGGCCTTCGGCTTCGCCAGCCAGATCATCGACGAGGCCTATGACCTCACTTCCATGGCGTTCTGGAACCCCTCCCCCGAGGACGAGGACGCGATCGTGCGCACCTCCCTGGCCGAGGACGACCCCCACGGCGTCTCCGAGTTCCCCCACCTGATCGTCAACCAGGCCCGCATCCTGGACTGGTTCGCCGAGTTCATGAAGAACTCCCCCACCCGCGCCACCCCGGACTACGGCTGGGAGTTCGTCTCCCTCGACGACTCCGACCAGGACGCCGAGCGCCCCGTGCAGGTGACCCTGCGCCGCACCGTCGACGCCGAGGGCAACCCGCTCGCCGAGGGCGTGGCGGGCGAGGAGCGCGTGGTGCGCGCCAAGTACGTGATCGGTGCGGACGGCGCCGGCTCCCGCGTGCGCAAGGCGATCGGCCACTCCCTCTCCGGCGACGCCGCCAACCACGCCTGGGGCGTCATGGACGTGCTGGCCGACTCGAACTTCCCGGACATCCGCACCAAGTGCGCCATCCACTCCTCCTCCGGCTCGATCCTCCACATCCCCCGCGAGGGCGGCCACCTGTTCCGCATGTACGTGGACCTCGGCGAGGTCCCCGCGGACGACAACCACAAGGTGCGGCAGACCCCGATCGAGGAGGTCATCCGCCGCGCCCAGCAGATCATCCGCCCCTACACGCTCGACGTGAAGGACGTGGCCTGGAACTCCGTGTACGAGGTCGGCCACCGCCTGACCTCCGGCTTCGACAACCGCGAGCGCTGCACCCACCCGAACGTGTTCCTCCTCGGCGACGCCTGCCACACGCACTCCGCCAAGGCCGGCCAGGGCATGAACGTCTCCATGCAGGACGGCTGGAACCTCGCCTGGAAGCTCGGCCAGGTCCTCTCCGGGATCGCCCCCGCCGAGCTGGTGCCCACCTACTCGGAGGAGCGCAAGGAGATCGCCAAGAACCTGATCGACTTCGACAAGGAGTGGTCGACGCTCATGGCGAAGCCCACCTCCGAGCTGGGCGACCCGAACGAGGTGGCGGAGTTCTACACGAAGACCGCCGAGTTCCCGGCCGGCTTCATGACGGAGTACCGCCCCTCCATGCTGACCACGGACGCCGCGGGCCAGGAGCTGGCCACCGGCTTCCCGATCGGCAAGCGCTTCAAGTCCGCGAAGGTGGAGCGCTCCTGCGACACCAACGTCAAGCACCTGGGACACCTGCACCGGGCGGACGGCCGCTGGCGCGTGTACGTCTTCGCCGACGCCGCCGCCCCTCGGGACGCCGACTCGAAGGTCGCCGCCTGGGCCGAGGCCGTGGAGGAGGACCCGCAGTCCTTCCGCAACCGCCACACCCCCGCCGGCGCCCCGCAGGACGAGCGCTTCGACCTCAAGGTGGTCTACCAGCAGAAGCAGACCGAGTTCGCCTTCCCGGACGTGCCCGCGATGTTCCGCCCGACCACCGGCCCGCTGGGCCTGCACGACCTGAACAACATCTTCGCCGTGTGCCGCCCGGAGCACGCCGAGGACATCTTCGAGCTGCGCGGCGTCAGCCGCGACGGCGCCGTCGTGGTGGTCCGGCCGGACCAGTACGTCTCCGGCGTGTTCGGCCTCGACGAGGTCGACCGCCTGAACGCGTTCTTCGCGGGCGTCCTGCTCGACGCGAACTGACCGACCCGGCGCCCCCGGCGTCCCGACGGCGCCGCACCCCTCAGCGTGCGGGGTGCGGCGCCGTCGTCGTGGGCGGGGCTCACGGCAGGCGCGGCCCGAAGCGGGGGCCGGGGCGCTGACCGGCCGCCTCGGCGGCCTCCCGGACCTCCCGGGCCCGCTGGTCCACGGCCGGCTCCGTGCTGGTGCGGCGCAGGGTGAGCACGCGACTGGAGACCACGGCCCCGCCCGTGAGCAGCGCCAGCCGGGCCTGCAGGTCCGCCACCTCCGCACGGTCCTGCGCCGGGGCCCGATCGAACCCCTCGATAAGGCGGGCGTACTCGGAGCGGGCGTGGCCCGCGAGCGCCCCGTCGAACTCGTCGAGGCCGTCGAAGGGGCGGACCTCCCCCGGCTGCGGCAGCGGGACCTGGGCGGGGGCGTCGAACATGACCGTCGCCCGGGAGGCGCCGGGCCGGTCGTGGCCGCCGCCGAGGCCCCAGATCAAGTCCGCCTCGGAGGCGAACTGCAGGACCGCGGCCTCGGCGGGCGCCGCGGCGTCGTTGGCGGGGGCTCCCGCGGTGAGCACGCCCTCCACCCGGTAGGCGGAGGCGAACTGCTCGTCCGCCGCGAGGTCCAGGGCCCGCATGCCGCCCTGGGAGTAGCCGGCGAGGACCACGGTGGACCCGTGGGGGACGCCCTCGCGCTCGAGGGCCTCCTGCACGGCCCGGGTCACGCCCGGCTCGTCCGCGAGGGACTCGACGATCCCCAGGGCGTCGAACGGATTGTCGCCGGCGCCCCCGCGCGTGGTGGTCCCCGGCAGGCCGACGATCCAGGTCGACGCCGTGCCGCCCCGGCCGTCCGGGCGGTCCACCCGCGTCACGGTGAGGGCTCCGGCCCCGTCGGCGCCGTCCTGCTCCGGGACCAGGGAGAGCAGGGTGCTCGCCCGTCCGTCCAGCAGCGGCGGCGCCGGCCGGTCGCGGGCGCCCGGCTCCACCCGCACCTCGCCCTCACCCCGGGGCAGCGCCCCCGTGGAGACGAGCGCCCGGGCGAGCTCCCGGCTGGCGTCCTGGGCGGTCGCGGTGGGGAGCACCCCGGAGTCCACGCCCTCCTCCACGATGGCCGGCAGGGCCCCCGTCACGCGATCCACGGCCTCGCCCTTGCCCTTGTTCCATGCGTGCTTGGCGGGGTGCCACCAGGGCAGCTGCTTCGCCTGGAAGTCCAGGGCCGCCAACGACTCCGGGATGCCGGGGACGCCTCCCACGAGGGCCAGGAGCAGCCGCTGGGCGGCGTCGACGTAGGCCTTCTCCTGCGCGGCGCGCAGCTCTTCGGAGATCACCCCGGCCGTCTCCGAGGCCGTGGCGCCGTCCCGCAGGGACTCCGGCGTCACCTCCGGCACCCCCGCCAGGGCGGGGTCGATCAGGCCGATCATCGCCGCGTTGCCGGACTCCACCTGCCGGTACGCCTGCGCGGCGTGCTCCAGGCTGCGCCGCATGTCCTCGAGCCGCTCGGCCAGCCGCTCCAGGCCCGCCCGCCCGTCCTCCAGCCGGGCCCGGAGGACCTCGGCGCTGGGGGCGGTGCGCGCCGGGGAGACGAGGTCGAGGCCGAGGACGGTGCACCACTGGCCCGCCCGGCGCGCCAGGTCGCCGTTGTCGCGCTGGCGCTGGGCGACGGCCTCCAGGGAGCCGAGGTCGGCGTAGACGGAGCCGGGACCCCCGGTGACGCGGAAGGCCGGTGCGCTCATGCCGCCGCCATCGCGCGGAGCAGGGCCGAGGCGCCCTCCTCGGCCCGCCGGACCCGCAGCTCCGCGTCCCGCTCCGCCTGCTCGGCCTCGCTCCGGGCCCGGGCCAGCAGCCCGGCCCACTCACGGGCCTCGTCCTGGCGGCCCGTGGCGGTCCGGTGCAGGCCGTCGGTGCGCTCGCCGTACTCGGCCCCGGCCTCCGACCTCCAGTCCACGTCCAGGGCGGCGGCGACGCCCCGGGTCAGCTCCTCCAGCAGGGCCAGCAGGTCCCGCAGGTCCTCCGCCGCGTCGGCGAGGGCGTCCTGCGCGGCGCGGGCGGCCTGGAGGTCGGCGTGGGCGTCGGTGAGCCCGACGGCGAGGCGCGCGGCGTCGTCGTCGAGGCCGGCGGCCACGAGCGTGCGGAGGAGGGCCTGTGCGGTCGGTGGGAGGTGCATGAGGACGACGCTAGGGAAGACCGGCGCCCGACCGCTCGGCCGCGGACGGCCGCGGTGGACGGCCGCCCCCGGAGGGCCTCCTGTGCAGGAGGGATCCGGTCGCAGAGCCCTGGAGGCGCGCCCGTGGGACGTGTTGACGTGGCTCACACCAGTCCCTATCCTGAACGAACGGTCAGTAATTCGTCCGCACCTCGACCCGAGGCGCGGGCCCTGGCCCCCGGAACCCGATCCGCACTCAGCGTGAGGTGAACCCCATGACGCAGACCAGCAGCTCCCCGCACCTGGCCTCCGTGCCGTCCCCCGAGGATGCGGCCGGTCAGGAGAACTTCGACCGCCTGATCCAGGAGGACTCGCGCATCGAGCCCCGCGACTGGATGCCGGAGGCCTACCGCAAGTCCCTGACCCGCCAGGTGTCCCAGCACGCGCACTCCGAGATCATCGGCATGCAGCCCGAGGCCAACTGGATCACCCGCGCCCCGTCCCTGAAGCGCAAGGCGATCCTCATGGCCAAGGTGCAGGACGAGGCCGGCCACGGCCTGTACCTGTACTCCGCCGCCGAGACCCTCGGCACCCCGCGGGACGAGCTGAACGAGCAGCTGCTCTCCGGCCGCGCGAAGTACTCCTCGATCTTCAACTACCCGGCCCGCACCTGGGCGGACATGGGCGCGATCGGCTGGCTCGTCGACGGCGCCGCGATCTGCAACCAGGTGCCGCTGTGCCGCGCCTCCTACGGCCCGTACGGCCGCGCGATGGTGCGCATCTGCAAGGAGGAGTCGTTCCACCAGCGCCAGGGCTGGGAGATCCTCTACGAGCTCTCGCACGGCACCCCGGAGCAGAAGCAGATGGCCCAGGACGCCGTGAACCGCTTCTACGGCCCGTCCCTGCAGATGTTCGGCCCGCCGGATGAGGACTCCCCGAACTCCCAGCAGTCCATGGCGTGGAAGGTCAAGCGCTTCTCCAACGACGAGCTGCGCCAGCGCTTCGTGGACATGATCGTCCCGCAGGCCGAGGCCCTGGGCCTGACCCTGCCGGACCCGGACCTGAAGTGGAACGAGGAGCGCGGCCACTACGACTTCGGCGAGCTGGACTGGGATGAGTTCATGTCCGTCATCAAGGGCAACGGCCCGATGAACACCCAGCGCATGGCGCGTCGCGTCCAGGCCCACGAGGACGGGGCCTGGGTCCGCGAGGCCGCCGCCGCCTACGCCCGCCGCCAGGCCGAGCAGCACGTCCCGGCCGACACCCAGCTGATCGGAGCCTGATCCATGACCGAGAACACCGCCCCCAGCAACGAGTGGCCTCTCTGGGAGGTCTTCGTCCGCGCCAACCGCGGCCTCTCCCACGTGCACGCCGGCTCACTGCACGCCCCGGACGCCACCATGGCGCTGCGCAACGCGCGTGACCTCTACACCCGCCGCAACGAGGGCACCTCCGTGTGGGTCGTCCCCGCCGACGCCGTCGCGGCCTCGGATCCGGACTCCAAGGGCGGCTTCTTCGAGTCCCCGCAGGGCAAGTCCTACCGCCACGCCACCTACTACCAGAAGTCCGAGGGGGTGCCGCACCTGTGAGCTTCGCGACCAACGACTCCGCCACGAGGCACTCCGCCGGCGTCGCCATCACCGCCGAGGAGATCGCGGCCGGCGAGCAGAAGGCGAGCGACGACGTCGCCCGCTACGCCCTCGCCCTCGGCGACGACGCCCTGATGCTCGGTCAGCGCCTCTCCTGGTGGATCTCCCGCGCCCCGGAGCTCGAGGAGGACATCGCCCTGGGCAACATCGCCCTGGACCTCGTGGGCCACGCCCGCTTCCTCCTCTCCTACGCCGGCACGGCGTGGGGCAAGACCGAGGACGAGCTCGCGTACTTCCGCGACGAGGAGGAGTTCCGCTCCGTCCGCCTCGTGGAGGCTGAGAACGGCGACTTCGCCAAGACCATCGCCCGCCAGCTGTACTACTCGTTCTACTCGTACGAGCTGTACACCCGCCTGCGCGAGTCGGCCGACCCCACGCTCGCCGCCATCGCGGACAAGGCGCTCAAGGAGGTCCTGTACCACCAGGACCACGCCGCCCTGTGGCTGCAGCGGCTGGGCCTGGGCACCGAGGAGTCGAAGCGCCGCATGCAGCGCGGCCTGGACGAGCTGTGGCCCTACGTGGCCGAGCTCTTCCACGACGACGAGCTGACCCGCTCCCTGGCGGAGCAGGGAATCGCCGTGCTCCCCTCCTCCCTGGAGGAGTCCACGATGGCCCGCATCCGCGCCGCCATCGAGGAGGCCGGCCTGACCGTCCCGACGACGGGCACCGCCCGCGGCGGCGACCGCTCCGGCGCCATGAGCGAGTACCGCGGGTACATCCTCGCGGAGATGCAGTCCCTGGCGCGCCGTCACCCGGGGGCCTCCTGGTGACCACCGCCAGCGAGCTGCGCCCCGCCGATCCCGCCGACGCGCGGGTCTGGGATGCGGCCTCCACCGTGCACGACCCGGAGATCCCCGTGCTGTCCATCGCGGACCTGGGGATTCTCCGGGAGGCACGGGTCGAGGGCGAGAGGGCCGTCGTCGTCATCACGCCCACCTATTCCGGCTGCCCCGCCATGGACACCATCACCACGGACGTCACCCGCGCGCTCGAGCGCGCCGGGTTCCCCGACGCCGAGGTGCGCACCGTGCTGCAGCCGGCCTGGACCACGGACTGGATGACCGACGAGGGCAAGGCCAAGCTCGCGGAGTACGGGATCGCCCCGCCCGCGGCGCGCACCGACGAGGGCCCCGTGCGCGTGGGCCTGGCGGTCAAGTGCCCGCGCTGCCATTCGCTCGACACTCGAGAGATCACCCGCTTCGGCTCCACCTCCTGCAAGGCGCTGTACACCTGCCAGGAGTGCCTCGAGCCCTTCGACTACTTCAAGGTGCACTGATGACCGAGACCACCGACGCCCCCATCACCGGCAAGCGCCGCGCCACGTTCAACACCCTCGAGGTGTCCGGCCTGCGCAAGCTCACCGACGACTCCGTGGAGGTGACCTTCGCGGTCCCCGAGGAGCTCGCGGACGACTACGACTACGTGCCGGGCCAGTACGTCGCCCTCCGCAAGGAGCTCGACGGCCAGGAGCTGCGCCGCTCCTACTCCATCTGCGCGGTGCCGCAGCGCGGCGAGATCCGCGTGGCCGTGAAGAAGGACCTCGGCGGCACGTTCTCGACGTGGGCCAACGAGGTCCTCGAGGTCGGCGAGAAGATCGACGTGATGAACCCGCAGGGCGCGTTCACGTCCCGCACGAACGTCACCTCCATGAACGACCCGGAGGCCGTGGCCGCCGAGGCCGTGAAGCAGGACCAGACGCACCTGGTGGCCCTGGCCGCCGGCTCCGGCATCACCCCGATCATGGCGATCGCCAAGTCCGTGCTGGCCGCGTCCGACTCCGCGCGCTTCGACCTGATCTACGCGAACCGCTCGGCCATGGACGTGATGTTCGCGGAGGAGATCGGCGACCTCAAGGACAAGTACCCGGCCCGCTTCACGGTGAACCACGTGCTCTCCCGCGAGCAGCGCGTGGCCCCGCTGCTCTCCGGCCGCATCGACGACGAGAAGCTGAACACGCTGCTGGACCGCGTGATCGACGTCGAGAACACCGACGAGTGGTTCCTCTGCGGCCCGTTCGAGCTGGTCCAGCTGGCCCGCGACACGCTCTCCGAGCGCGGCGTGGCCGAGGACGACGTGCGCTTCGAGCTGTTCACCACCGGCAAGCCGGAGGCCCCGCAGGGCCAGTCCGGCCGCGGGGTCGAGGCCGACCCGTCCGGCGACAACGTCACCATCGAGTTCAACCTCGACGGCCTGTCCGCCAAGGTCGAGTCCCCGAAGTCCGCGCACGAGACGATCCTCAACGCCGCCCTGCGCGTGCGCTCCGACGTCCCGTTCGCCTGCGCCGGCGGCGTGTGCGGCACCTGCCGCGCCAAGGTCACCGAGGGCGAGTTCACGATGGAGGAGAACTACGCCCTGGAGAAGGACGAGGTCGAGCAGGGCTACGTGCTGACCTGCCAGACCCGCCCCACCACCGACAGCATCAAGGTCGACTTCGACGCCTGATGCGCCGAGCATGACGACGGGCGCCGCCCCCTGACCGGGGCGGCGCCCGTCGCCGCATGCACCCCCTGCGCCGCACCCCGCACCCTCCGTGCCGAGACCCCGAAGGAGCACCATGAGCATGATCGAGCTGGCGATCGCCGACCGCGTCGCCGTGATCACCCTGAACGCCCCCCAGAAGATGAACTCCCTGGACGAGCAGGCCCTGGCGGACCTGGCCGACGCGTACGCGCAGGCCTCCGCGGGCGCCGAGTCCGGCGACGTCCGTGCCATCCTGCTGCGCGGCGAGGGCCGCGGCTTCTGCGCGGGCCGCGACATCTCGAACGTCGTCCCCGCCGACGACGACGCCACCGCCTTCCTGCGGGACAAGGTCACCCCGGTGCTGAAGGCCATCTCCGAGGCCCCTGTGCCGACCTTCGCGGCCGTGCAGGGCGCGTGCCTGGGCGTGGGCCTGGGCCTGGCCATCGCCTCCGACGTGGTCTACGTGGCGGAGAACGCGAAGATCGGCTCGCCGTTCGCCAACCTCGGCGCGACCCTGGACTCGGGCGGTCACTGGCTGTTCACCGAGCGCCTGGGTGCCCACCGCACCCTGGACCTCATCTACACCGCCGAGCTGATCTCGGGCGCCGAGGCCGTGCAGGCGGGCCTGTTCTCCCGCGCCGTCCCGGCGGAGGAGCTGGACGGCTTCACCCGCGAGAAGGTCGCGAAGGTCGCCGACGGCGCCACCCTCGCCTTCCGCGCCTCCAAGGAGCTGGTCCGCCAGATCCGCGACCGGCGCGTGAGCCTCTGGGAGTCCCTCGACGCGGAGAACGTCGCCCAGGGCGAGCTCTGCGACACCGCCGACTATGCGGAGGGCTTCAATGCCTTCCAGGAGAAGCGGAAGCCGGAGTTCACCGGCCGCCCCTGATCCCCTCCGGCCCCGCCGGCCGCGACGCCGCCCGTCCCCTCCGCGTGGAGGGGACGGGCGGCGTCGTCGTCACGGGTCGCGCCGTCGTCACATTCACGTCGTGGAGAGTGCCCGTGGCACAGGTCACATTCGATCGTATACGGTGATCCCTGTCACTTCCCGACCGCTCGGTCGGTCCGCATTCGCATCGCCGTCTCAGGCCGGCACGCAGCCCCTCACCCCAGGAGCACCCATGAGCCACACCGTCGCCTCCCCGGCCGCCGCGGCCGCCCGCGACCCCCGCGAGGAGCGCAAGGTCCTCGTCGGCACGCTCGTCGGCACCACCATCGAGTGGTACGACTTCTTCATCTTCGCGCAGGCCACCGCACTCGTCTTCGCCACCCTCTTCTTCCAGCCCATGGGCGAGTCCGGCGCGCAGATCGCCGCGTGGGTGACCCTCGGCATCTCCTTCCTCGTGCGCCCGCTCGGCGCCATCATCGCCGGCCACCTCGGCGACACGTTCGGCCGCAAGCTGGTCCTCTCCCTGACCCTCATCGGCATGGGCGCGGCCACCACCCTCATCGGCCTGCTGCCCACCTACGCGCAGATCGGCGTGTGGGCCCCCATCCTGCTGGTGCTCCTGCGCCTGCTGCAGGGCTTCTCCGCCGGCGGCGAGTGGGGCGGCGCGGCGCTGCTGGCCGTGGAGCACGCACCCCACGGCAAGCGCGGCCTGTTCGGCTCCGCCCCGCAGATCGGCGTGCCGCTCGGCATGATCCTCGCCACCGGCGTGCTGTTCCTCGTGCGCTCCACCATGTCCGAGGAGCAGTTCCTCACCTGGGGCTGGCGCATCCCGTTCCTCGTCTCGGTCCTGCTGATCGTGGTCGGCTACTTCATCCGCAAGGCCGTGGAGGAGTCCCCGGTGTTCAAGGAGATGCAGCAGCTCAAGGTGGACGAGTCCGCCCCGCTGGGCGAGCTCTTCCGGCACCACACCAAGGAGGTCATCCTCGCCGCCGTGATCTTCGCCGCGAACAACGGCGTCGGCTACCTGCTCATCGCGTGGTTCTCGAAGTACGGCGGTCCGAAGGGCCTGGGCATGACCTCCTCCGAGGTGCTCATCGCGAGCCTCGTCGGCGGCGTCGGCTGGTTCATCTTCACCCTGCTCGGCGGCTGGATCTCCGACAAGATCGGGCGCAAGACCACCTTCGTGATCGGCTACGCGATCCTCATCGCCTGGGCCTTCCCGATGTTCCAGCTGCTCAACACGGCCTCGCTGCCGCTGTTCTCCCTCGCGCTCTTCGTGCTGACGATGGGCCTCGGCCCGTCCTACGGCCCGCAGTCCGCGATGTACGCGGAGATGTTCCCGGCCCGCGTCCGCTTCTCCGGCGTGTCCATCGGCTACGCGATCGGCACCATCATCGGCGGCGCCTTCGCCCCGCTGATCGCCGACGAGCTCGTGAAGTCCGGCTGGCCGAGCGTCGCCTGGTACATCATCGGCATCTCCGCGATCTCCCTGATCGCCGTCCTGTTCGTGCCCAAGGGCATCCAGGACCGCGAGCTGCACGACGAGGAGGTCGTCGCCACGCGCTCGAACCCGGTGGTCCCGGCCTGATCCGGCCCGCCTGACGGGTTTCACCCGTCCCCACCCCACGACGACGGCGCGTCCTCCTCCGGAAGGGCGCGCCGTCGTCGTGCGGTGTGCGGGCCGGACCGTCGCGGAGGCCCGCAGACACGCCGCCACGTCGGGGACGACACGGCGCGTCTGCGGGCCTCCGTGTGGGGGGCGCCGGGTCAGACGCTGATCGACGTGGTCTCGGCGCGGCCGCCCGGCCCCGTCTCCACCCC
>NZ_JAKRNH010000007.1:0-38142 GCF_022346985.1 Micrococcus sp. ACRRV | reverse complement strand
GTCCCGGAAGGACCCCCACCCCATGGCCCACCTGCTCGGCGCCGAGAACATCGGCATCTCCTTCGGCACCCGCACCGTCCTCGACGGGCTCTCGCTCGGCGTGGACGAGGGGGACCGGATCGGCCTGGTGGGCCGCAACGGCGACGGCAAGTCCACCCTGATGCGCATCCTCGCCGGACTGCAGGAGCCGGACACCGGCCGCGTCACCCGCCGCGGCGGCGTCCACGTGGGCGTGCTGGACCAGCGCGACGTCCTCGACCCGGAGGACTCGGTGCGCCGCGCCGTCGTCGGGGACGTGGAGGACCACGTCTGGGCCTCGGACGCCAGGATCCGCGACGTCCTGGGCGGTCTGCTCGCGGGCATGGACCTGGAGCAGAGGGTCGAGGGGCTCTCGGGGGGCCAGCGCCGCCGCGTGGCCCTGGCCCGCCTGCTCGCCGGGGACGACGACGTCCTGTTCCTCGACGAGCCCACCAACCACCTGGACGTGGAGGGCGTGGCCTGGCTGGCCGGTCATCTGAACGCCCGGTGGCGGCCGAACGACGGCGGCCTCGTCGTGGTCACCCACGACCGCTGGTTCCTCGACGCCGTGTGCACGCGCACGTGGGAGGTGCACGACGCCACCGTGGACCCGTTCGACGGCGGCTACGCGGCCTGGATCCTGGCCCGCGCCGAGCGCGCGCGTCAGGCGCAGGTCACCGAGCAGAAGCGCCAGCAGCTCATGAAGAAGGAGCTGGCCTGGCTCCGCCGCGGTGCGCCCGCCCGCACGTCCAAGCCCAAGTTCCGCATCGAGGCGGCCAATGCGATCATCGGGGACGTCCCCGAGCCCCGGGACACCGTCTCCCTGGCCAAGACCGCCACCGCGCGGCTCGGCAAGGACGTCATCGACCTCGAGGACGTCACCCTCACCCTGGGGGGCCGGACGATCCTCGACGACGTCACCCTTCGCCTGGCCCCCGGCGAGCGGCTCGGCGTGGTCGGCGTCAACGGCGCCGGCAAGTCCACGCTGCTGCGCCTGCTCGACGGTCGCCTGCAGCCGGACTCCGGCCGCATGAAGCGCGGCAAGACCGTGGTCTCCGCGACCCTGACGCAGGACGTGAAGGAGCTGGACGAGGTGGCCGACCTGCGCGTGGCGGAGGTCATGGCCCGCGAGGGCTCCGCATTCCAGGTGGGGGACCGGGAGATGTCCCCGGGCCAGCTGCTGGAGATGCTGGGCTTCGGCCCCACCCGCCAGTGGACCGCCGTGTCCGAGCTCTCGGGTGGCGAGCGTCGCCGTCTGCAGCTGCTGCGCCTGCTCGTCGGCGAGCCGAACGTGCTCATGCTGGACGAGCCCACCAATGACCTCGACACGGACACCCTCGCCGCGGTCGAGGACGTGCTGGACGGCTGGCCGGGCACGCTCGTCGTCGTCTCCCACGACCGCTACCTCCTCGAGCGCGTCACGGACCACCAGGTGGCCCTGCTCGGCGACGGCAGGGTGCGCGACCTGCCCGGCGGCGTGGACCAGTACCTGGAGCTGCGCGCCCTCATGGACGACGCCGGGGGAGCGGCCCCCGCGCCCGGCTCCTCCCGTGGGCGCGGGGACGCCCAGGGCACCTGCGCGGGCATGGTGGTGGACATCCCGGAGGTGTCCGAGGCGGAGCGCCGCCAGGCCCGCAAGGACATGGCCCGGCTGGAGCGGCAGATGCAGCGGCTGCGCGAGTCCCGCGGGGGGATCGAGGCGCGGATGGCCGAGCTGGGCCAGGAGCAGAAGTACGACGAGCTCGGCGCGGCCACGGCGGAGCTCACGGCCGTGGACGCCGAGCTGGAGGACCTCGAGGAGCAGTGGCTCGAGGCCGCCGAACTGGATGCGTGATCGTTCATTTGACCCTGCCCCATCTGTATCCTTCCTGAATGACCAGGCTCAGTGAGCCTGTCGAGAGCTTGAAGGGACACGCATGACGTCCGGTGCCGTGACGACGAGCCCGACGGGCCGGGGGGGCTCCTCCGTCCACGCCCGTGTCCTGGGCGCACCGTGGGAGCGCGGCCTGCCCCGCCTCGTGCTGCTCGCGGACGTCGTCGCCGTGGTGCTGGCCGCGTTCCTCTCCTCCGAGCTGCGCTTCGGCACCGCCCGCAACGCGGCCGTTCCGGGTGCGGAGAGCGTGAACTACCTCCTGGTGGGGGCGGTGCTGAGCGCGTCCTGGGTCGTCGCCCTGGGCGTGGACGGGTCGCGGGACATCCGGATCCTGGGCATCGGCGCGGAGGAGTACAAGCGCGTCCTCCGCGGCACCCTCTACCTGTTCGGCATGATCGCCATCCTCGCGTACGCGTTCGCGTTCGAGGTGGCGCGCGGCTACGTCGCCCTCGCATTGCCCATCGGCCTGCTCCTCCTGATGCTGGGGCGGTTCCTCATCCGCGGCTGGGTGGCGCGCGGCCGGCATCGCGGCGCCATGCGTCGGCGCCTGCTCCTGGTGGGCGGTCCCCAGGCCGTCAAGTACGTGCACGACACCCTCGACTCCGAGGCCGGCGCCGGCTACAAGCCCATCGCGGCCGTGCTGCCGGGGTACCGGGCTCGGGACGAGGGCTGGCTGCCCATCCCCGTGACCACGGAGGTGGACGGGGTGGACGAGCTCGTCGCCCAGGTGCGTGAGATGGACATCGAGGCCGTGGTCATCACCTCCGGGCACCCCTTCGTGCCCGACGACGTCCGCCGCCTGGGCTGGGACCTCCAGGAGCGGGGGATCTCCCTGATCATGGCCCCGGCGCTCGTGGACGTGGCGGGTCCGCGCCTGCACACGCAGCCGCTTGCGGGACTTCCGCTGCTGCACCTCTCCACCCCGCGCCTCTCCCGCGGCAAGGCGTTCGTCAAGCGGTCCTTCGACGTCGTCGCCTCGGGCCTCGGCATGCTGGTGATCTCGCCGCTGCTGCTGGCCGTGGCCATCGCGGTGAAGGCCACCGACGGCGGCCCGGTGCTGTTCCGCCAGGAGCGCGTGGGCCTGCGCGGCGAGCACTTCACCATGCTCAAGTTCCGCTCGATGGTGGTGGACGCCGAGGAGATCAAGCAGCAGCTGATGTCCGACCGCGGCGAGGAGGACGTCCTCTTCAAGATGAAGGACGACCCGCGGATCACCCGGGTCGGCAGGTTCATCCGCCGCACGTCGATCGACGAGCTGCCCCAGCTGGTGAACGTGCTGCGCGGGGACATGTCCCTGGTGGGCCCGCGCCCGCACCTGCCCCACGAGGTGGAGCAGTACGGCCAGTACGTGCACCGGCGGTTCCTCGTCCAGCCCGGCATCACGGGCCTGTGGCAGGTCTCGGGACGGTCGGACCTGTCCTGGGAGGACGCCGTGCGCCTGGACCTCTACTACGTGGAGAACTGGTCCGTCCTCGGCGACCTCGTCATCCTGGGCCGCACGGTCAAGGCCGTCCTGGCGGCCGACGGCGCCTATTGACGGGCCCGGCCCTCGGCGGGGCCTGTGGGACAATGGGACGTCGTCCCGCCCGAGGCGTGGACGGACCCTCCGCCCTGGTGTAATGGCAGCACGCCGGCCTTTGGAGCCGTGCAGTCTAGGTTCGAGTCCTAGGGGCGGAACGCCCCGCCCGCCCGGCTCCTCCGGGCGGCACGCCCCCGCCAGCCACCCCGTCAGGAGCACCCCATGCCGCAGACCGCCGTCCGTCCCTCCGCCGTGATCGTGCTGGCCGCGGGCCAGGGCACGCGCATGAAGTCCGCGACGCCGAAGATCATGCACGCGATCGGCGGGCGTTCCCTGGTGGGCCACGCGCTGGCCGCCGCGCAGTCGCTGGCGCCGGAGCACCTGGTGGCCGTGGTGCGCCACGAGCGGGACCGGGTGGCCGCGCACATCGAGGAGGCCGCCGCCGACCTGGGCGTCACGGGCCTCGCGATCGCGGATCAGGACGAGGTCCCGGGCACCGGCCGCGCGGTGGAGCTGGGCCTGGCGGCCCTGCCGGAGGACCTCGAGGGCACCGTGGTGGTGACCTACGGCGACGTCCCGCTGCTCACCCCGGAGACCCTGCAGCGCCTGGTGGCCGCGCATGAGGCGGACGGCAACGCCGTCACCGTGCTCACCGCCACGCTCGCGGACGCCACGGGCTACGGTCGCATCGTCCGCGACGCCGACGGCCTCGTGGAGCGCATCATGGAGCACAAGGACGCCCTGGCCCACGCCGAGGCCACCGGGGACTCCTCCTACGTGGAGATCGCGGAGGTCAACTCCGGCATCTACGCCTTCGACGCCGCCCTCCTGCGCCGCACCCTCCCGCAGCTCTCCACGGAGAACGTGCAGGGCGAGAAGTACCTGACCGACGTGCTGGGCATGGCCCGCGCCGAGGGCGGCCGCGTCGCCTCCGTGGGCACGGACGACGTCTGGGAGGTCGAGGGCGCCAACGACCGCCGCCAGCTCTCCGACCTGGGCCGCCAGCTGAACGAGCGTGTGCTGCGCCGCTGGATGAAGGACGGCGTCACCGTCGTCGACCCGTCCTCCACCTGGGTGGACGTCACCGTGGAGCTCGCCGCGGACGTCACCCTCAAGCCGGGCACGCAGCTCCACGGCTCCACCACGGTGGCCACGGGCGCCGTCGTCGGCCCGGACTCCACCCTGGTGGACACGCGGGTGGGCGAGCGCGCCACCGTCAAGCGGACGGACGCCACGGAGGCCGTGATCGGCGACGACGCCACCGTGGGCCCGTTCACCTACCTGCGCCCGGGCACCGTGCTCGGCGAGGAGGGCAAGATCGGCGCGTTCTACGAGACCAAGAAGGTCACCATCGGCCGGGGCGCCAAGCTCTCCCACCTGGGCTACGCCGGCGACGCGGAGATCGGCGAGTACACCAACATCGGCTGCGGCAACATCACCGCCAACTACGACGGCGTGGACAAGCACCGCACCGTGATCGGCTCCCACGTGCGCACCGGCTCCAACACGGTGTTCATCGCCCCGGTGACCGTGGGTGACGGCGCCTACACGGGCGCCGCGGCCACCGTGCGCCAGGACGTGCCCGCCGGCGCCCTGGCCCTGAACGCCGTGGACCAGCGGAACGTGGACGGCTGGGTCGTCTCCCGCCGCGCCGGCACCGCCTCGGCCGAGGCCGCGCAGGCGGCCGGCGCCGTGGGTCGCGACCAGGCCACGGAGGCCGCGCAGGACTGACGCGGGCCTAGGATGGGGTGCGCCGAACCGTGGCCGCAGGCGCACGGGGAATGACCGAGCAGGACCGAGGACAGGGGACGTCATGACGGAGCTGAGCCGCAGCGAGGACAAGCGACTGGTGCTGGCCGCGGGCCGGGCACATCCCGGGCTCGCGCAGGAGATCGCGGAGGCCCTGGGCACCGAGCTGCTGCCCATGAGCGCGTACGACTTCGCCAACGGCGAGATCTACGTGCGCTCGGGGGAGTCGGTGCGCGGCAAGGACGTGTTCGTCATCCAGTCCCACCCGGCGCCGCTGAACAACCACCTCATGGAGCAGCTCATCATGGTGGACTCCATGAAGCGCGCCTCCGCCCGCCGGATCACCGTCGTCTCCCCGTTCTACCCGTACGCCCGTCAGGACAAGAAGGGCCGCGGCCGCGAGCCGATCTCGGCCCGCCTCGTGGCGGACCTGTACAAGACCGCCGGCGCGTCCCGCATCATGTCCGTGGACCTGCACACCGCGCAGATCCAGGGCTTCTTCGACGGACCCGTGGACCACCTCTTCGCCATCCCGCTGCTCGCGGACCACATCCGCGGCCAGGTCGAGGGCGAGAAGGTCACGGTCGTCTCCCCGGACACCGGCCGCGTGCGCGTGGCCGAGCAGTGGGCGGACCGCCTCGGCGGCGTGCCGCTGGGCTTCGTGCACAAGTCCCGCGACCTGACCGTGCCGAACAAGGCCGAGTCCAAGACCGTCGTCGGCGACGTCGAGGGCCGCGTCTGCGTGCTCATCGACGACATGATCGACACCGGCGGCACGATCGCGGGCGCCGTGCGGATCCTCAAGGAGGCCGGCGCCAAGGACGTCATCATCGCGGCCACCCACGCGGTGTTCTCCGATCCGGCCGCCCAGCGCCTCGGGGAGTCCGGGGCCCGCGAGGTCGTGGTGACCAACACCCTGCCCATCCCGGACGAGAAGCGCTTCGACAACCTCACCGTGCTCTCGATCGCCCCGTTGATCGCCCGCGCGATCCGCGAGGTCTTCGAGGACGGCTCCGTCACCAGCCTGTTCGACGGGGACGCCTGAGCCATGGCGCACATCCCGGACGCCGTCCCCGCCCGTGACGAGGCCGTCCGCGACGACGCCGCCCCCGCCCCCGCCTCCTCGGCGGCGGCGCCCGGGCGGCGTCGCCGTGTGCAGCTGCCGTTCTGGGCCTCGGTCCTTCTGAACGTGGCGGTCGCGCTGCTGGTGGTGTCCGTGGTGCAGGCGCTCTGGGTCAAGGTGTACTCGGTGCCGTCGGGCTCGATGGAGCAGACCCTGCAGGTCGGCGACCGGATGCTGGTGAACCGCACCGCGTACCCGGACGGCGTGGCGGAGCGCCAGGACATCGTGGTGTTCGACGCCAACGAGACCTGGGGTGTGGACACGGTGGGCGAGGAGGGCCCGGTGGAGGGCGCCGTGCGCACCTTCGGCGACCTCACCGGCATCGGCCGCTCGCACGAGAACGCGCTGGTCAAGCGCGTCATCGGCCTGCCGGGGGAGACGGTGGAGTGCTGCACTTCGCAGGGCGCGGTGACCGTCGGCGGCACGCCGCTGGAGGAGGACTACCTCTACGAGGACCTGCCGTTCGTGCCCGGGACGCTGGACTGCACCACCACCCCGAGGTCCTCGCGCTGCTTCGGCCCGGTGACGGTGCCGGAGCGCTCCATGCTGGTCATGGGCGACCACCGCTCCAACTCCGCGGACTCCGTGTACCAGTGCCGCGGCCTCACCGCGGAGCAGGCGGGGGACTGCGCGCACTTCGTCCGGGACGAGGACGTGGTGGGCCGGGTGTTCAGCACCGTCTGGCCTCCGTCGAACTGGTCCGGGCACTGAGTCGGGGCGGGCCGGCGGCCCAGGAGAGCCGCACGCCCCCGCTGGTGGGGGAGCCGTCGGCCGCGCCAGGGTCAGATCCGCACGAGCCCTGACTCGGCGAGGGCGGCGACGGCGTCGGCCACCCGGTCGGCGGCGTCGTCGGGCACGGGTCCCTCGGCCGCGAGGCGCTCCACGATCTGCGCGTTGGTGAGCGGCTCCTCGAGCATCAGCCACACCACCGGTCCGAGCCCCTCCAGGGCGGCCAGCTGGGGGCCGGCGAGCAGGATGAGACGACCGTCGTCGGTGACGATCCCGTCGTCCACGGCCTCGCGACGCGCGGCTCCCGCCGCGGCGTCGCCCGTCTCCCGGGACGCCGCGAGCTCGGCCGGGGTCAGCGGCTCCCAGGCGGGCTCGAGGGGCTCGGGGGCGGCGGCGAGCAGCTCGTCCACCACGGGGCGCAGCCCGTCGGCCTCGGCGTAGACGAGGCGCTGGACGCCGCCGAGCCGGTCGATCACCCGGCACAGCTCCCGGAGACCCCGGGGCAGCCGGGCCAGGGACGACGTCTGGGGGACCACTTCGATCAGGGCGTCGCCGAGGCTCATGGTCTCGGCGCGCGCCGTCACGGGTCCGTCGCCGTCCCGGACCCGGTCCAGGACGGCAAGGCGGGTCAGCCGGGCGGGGACCGCGTCGCCGAGGCCGAGCTCGTCGGGGGAGACCTGCGTCTTCGGCCGTACGCCGGAGGGGCCGAGCAGGGACAGCGGCTTGGGGAAGGGGGTCACCTCGAGGGTGTCCGGGGCGACGATCACGGTCTCGTCCGTGAGGTAGGCGTAGTGGGGTCCGAGGCGGCGGGTCGCGGTGGTCTTCCCGGTGCCGGAGGCGGCGACCAGCGCGACGGCGCTGCCCGTGCCGGGATCGGCCAGGCAGGCGCCGTGGAAGAGGAGCCTGCGGCCGACGCCGGCGGTGATGGCCGCGGTGGTGGCGGAGTGCACGAGGTTCTCGTGGAACCAGTCCCAGCCCGTCGCCTCCCGGTACGCGGCGGCGCCCTCGGCCGGTGCCGCGACCTCCTCGGCGCCGCACCGCCGCCACGCGTCCAGGAGGGTCCGCACGCCGGTCTCGTCGAGGCCCGCGGCCGTGGTGCTGCCGTCGCCGGCGGGGATGCGGACGGCGCGGTCACCCCGGCGGGGATCGGTCACGGGAGGCTCCTTCGTGCGGGCGGGTGCTCCGGCCAGCCTAGCGAGGGCGACGGCATCCCCCCACGCCCGATTCCACCCCGCCCTCGTCCCTATACTGAGGGGCGGCTGCAGGGTCTGCATCAGCGGCCTCGTCGAGCCGTCCCCGTCGGAGGAATGTCGTCCCATGCCTGCTTCACGGATCGCCCCGTCCGTCACCGTGGTCATCCCGCACTACGGCGACCCGGAGCCCACGCGCGCCCTGGTCGATGCCCTCCTGGCCGCCCCCGGGCGCAGCGTGGCCGGCGTCGTGGTGTCCGACGACGCCTCCCCGGAGCCGTACCCCCAGCCCGCGCCCGGCCGTGAGGGGCTGACGGTGGTGCGCCGCGAGGCGAACGGGGGCTTCGGGGCCAACGTGAACACCGGCCTGGCCGAGGTCCGCACGGAGCTCGCGCTGGTGCTGAACTCGGACGCCGAGATCACGGGCGAGCAGATCGACGCCCTCGTGGAGGCCGCCCGCCCGTACCAGCCGGCCGTCGTGAGCCCCCAGGTGGTCAACGAGGACGGGTCCCCGCAGTGGTCCGGCCGGCACTTCCCCACGGTGACGCACCAGACGGTCGAGTGGCTGACCCCCCTGGCCCGCTTCCGCCACCTGCCCGCCCTCCACGAGGCCGTGGGCCACGATGTGCGGGCCGCCGAGGCCGACTCCCCGGTGGCCGTGGACTGGGTCATGGGCGCCGTGATGCTCCTGCCGATGGCGGAGGTCCGCGCGGTCGGGGGCTTCGACGAGGAGTACTTCATGAACTCCGAGGAGGTGGACCTGCAGCGGCGTCTGCGCGAGCGGGGCGTCCCCTCCGTGGTGGTGCCCTCCGTGCGGGTGGTGCACGGGCTCCACGGCTCCTCGGACCCGCTGCGCCGGCGTGCCTGGCTCGTCGACTCCCGCTTCCGCTACACCCGGAAGTTCGGCCGCCCGCGCCTGCTGAGGGGCGCCCTCACCGCCGCCACGGGCGTGAACTGGGCCGTGAACCGCGTCCGCCAGACCCGGGGCACGGACGTGGACGCGAATGCCGTGTTCCGGGCGGAGAGGGACCTGATCTGGAAGGGCACCCGACGATGAGCGCCGGCACCTACACGATCGCCGCCCGCGGGGAGCGCCCCGTCTCCGGCCGCCCGGAGCGGCTCTTCCTGGTCTCCCCGGCGTTCCACGGCTACCACCGCTCCATCGCCGCGGCCTGGGCCGCGCAGGGCTTCGACGTCACCGTGCACTGCTACGACGCGTACGCGGACCTGGGCATGAAGCTGCGCAACAAGCTGGCGCTGGAGCTGCCGCAGAAGGCCGGTCTGGACCGCACCGCGGCGCGGGTCGCCTGGGACACGGACCGCGCCGTGGCCGCCCTCCGCGCGGCCGCGCCGGACCGCGTGCTCGTCATCAAGGGCGACTCGCTCGGGGACGCCTTCTGGGACGAGGTCACCGGGCGCGCGCTCCCCCGCATGCTCTGGCTCTACGACGACCTCTCGCGGCACGACTACTCGATGGACTTCCTCCGCGGCATCGGCCCCGTGCTGAGCTACGCCCGCTCCGAGGCCGAGTCCCTCGCAGCCCAGGGGGTGGACGCGCACTACATGCCCAACGGCTTCGACCCGGAGATGGTGCTGCCCGCCGTCCCCCGGACGGAGGAGCTCGTCTTCGTCGGCTCCCGGTACCCCAACCGCGTGGAGCTGCTGAGAGCCCTGGCGTCCGCGGGCGTCCCCGTGCGCGCGTACGGTCGGCAGTGGAGCCACCACCCGGTGGACCGGCTGCGCACCTGGGAGCTGTCCCGTCCGGACCTGCCGGCCGAGCGGGACATCCCGCTGGCCGAGGCCTACGCCGTGCAGGCGGCCGCCGCCGGCGCCATCAACATCCACGGCCTCCAGGCCGGCCACGCCATGCGGACCTTCGAGGTGCCGGGCATGGGCGGGCTCCAGCTGGTGGACCGGCCCGACGTCGCCGAGTTCTACGTCCCCGGCGAGGAGGTCCTCGTCTTCGAGGACACCGAGCACCTCGTGGAGCTGGGGCGCCGCATCGTCGCGGAGCCGGCGTGGGGGGACCGGATCCGCGCGGCCGGCCGTCGCCGCTCCCACGCGGAGCACACCTTCTCCCATCGTGCGCGCATGGCCCAGGAGTGGTGGGCGTGACGCGCGCCGTCGCGCAGCCGCCGCTGTTCTGGCGGGCCGAGCAGCTGGACGCCTGGCGCCGCTGGCAGCGCACCCAGTGGCCCCTGGCCCGGCGTGCCGCCGACCTCGTCCGCGGCGGCGTCGCCCGGTCGCGCGGGGCGGTCCAGGCGCCGGACGCGGGCCTGCGCCTGCTCCTGCCGGCCGGGGACGTCCACACGCTGATCGCCGTGGAGTCCGCCGGCCCCACCCAGCGCGCGGCCCTCGTGGAGCCCACGCGCGCCCTCGCGGAGGGCCGCACCGGGCTCGACGCCGCCGCCCGCACCCGCCTCCTCGGGGGCGTCGCCTGGGTGGTCCCGGCCGACGTCGCCGGGGCGCTGCTGCCGGACCTGCCCGCCGCCGCGCAGCTGACCGGGCACGCCGCGGACCCGGACACCGTGGGGACACGGCTCGCCGGCCTGGAGCGCGTGCTCGTGGCGGGGGAGTACCTGCCGGCCGGGCGCGCGGCCGTCCGCTGGGCGCACGAGCGGGGTGCGTCCGTGCACGTGGTGCAGCACGGCCTGCTGGCCGTCTCCACCCCGCCCGTTCCCCGGGACGCCACGCTCTACGCGTTCACCGCGCGGGACGCCGACTGGTGGACCCAGGGCCGCGCCGACGTGCGCGCCGTCCCGGTGGGCTCCGCCCTGCTGGAGGCCGCCCGCCGGGGAGCCGCCTCGGCGGACCCGACCGCAACGGGATCGACCGGCCCCGGCCCGGGCCTGTTCCTGGGCCAGCTGCACGGCGCCGAGCTGCCGCGCGCGCAGTTTGCGGCCGCGGCGGAGCAGTACGTCCGCACCACCGGCGCCGTCTACCGCCCCCATCCCGCCGAGCGGGACCGGCTCTCCCGCGCCCAGCACGCCCGGTGGGAGGGTGCGGGGATCGCGGTGGACCGCTCCGGCGCGCCCCTGACGCAGACCGCCGGCCCCGTGGCCGCCGTGTTCTCCACGGGCATCCTGGAGGCGGCGCAGACCGGCCGGCCCGCCTGGGCCGTGCACCCGGACCCGCCCCGGTGGCTGGTCGAGTTCTGGGACCGCTACGGCATCACTCGCTGGATGCCGGGCGCCGACCCGACGCCCACCCCCGCCCTCGTGGCGCCCACGGCGGACCCCGCCGCGGCGATCGCCCGCGACCTCTGGAAGGAGCACGCATGAGCATCCTCTGCGTCATCCCCGTCCGCGGCGGCTCCCGCGGCCTGCCCGGCAAGAACATCCGCATGCTGGGCGGGCACCCGCTGGTGGCGTGGACCATCCAGGCCGCCCTCGACGCCGAGGCGGACCTGCACGTCGTCGTCTCCACGGACTCCGAGGAGATCGCCGAGGTCGCCCGCAAGTACGGCGCGGACGTGCCCGCGCTGCGCCCGGCCGAGTTGGCGCGGGACGACACGCCCACCGAGCCCGTGGTGGAGCACGCGCTGGCCGCCGAGCGTGCCCGCGGGGTGGAGCCGGAGGCCGTGATGCTGCTGCAGGCCACCAGCCCGCTGCGCCTGCCCGGCACCCTGGACCGCGCCGTGGCGGCGTTCCGCGAGCCCGGCGTGGACTCGGTGGTCGGCGTCGTGCCCGTCTCCCCGTTCCTGTGGCGCCACGCCGCGGACCCGGCCGCGGCCCCGGTGGCCGACTACGACGTCGACGGGCGCAAGCGCCGCCAGGACATGGACCGCGCGGACCTGCGTTTCCGTGAGAACGGCTCGCTCTACGTCACCGCCCCCTGGGTGTACGACGAGCGCCACAACCGGCTCGGCGGACGGATCGCCCTCCTGGAGCTGGACGACCTCGAGGGCGTGGACATCGACACCGAGCTGGACTTCGCGCTCGCGGAGCAGCAGATGGACCAGTACCTCGCCGTGCAGAAGCTCCTGCAGACCCGTCCCGACCTCACCCGCACCGCCGGAGGCGCCCTGTGATCATCGAACGCCACCTCACCCCCTACCTCGTCTTCCCCGAGGACTCGCTGACCGTCGCCCTGCAGAAGATGACGGATAACCGCGAGCGCATCGTGTTCGTGGTGGACACCCACGGCTTCCTGCAGGGCTCCCTGACCGACGGTGACGTCCGCCGCTGGCTGCTGGCCCATCCGGGGGCCTCGCTGGACTCCCCGGCCGTCGCGGCCGCCAACCCGTCCCCGGCCACGGGCCTGGTGGGCGACGCCCCGTCGTCGGTGCTGGCGGCCCTGCCCGAGGGCGCCCTGCACCTGCCGCTGCTGGACGAGCGGGGCCGCCTGACGGCTCTGGCCATCAACCGCGAGTCCGAGCTGCGCATCGGCTCCCACCGCGTCGGCGAGGGCCGCCCGGCGTTCCTCATCGCGGAGATCGGCAACAACCACCAGGGCAGCGTGGACCTGGCCCGTGAGCTCGTGGACCTGGCCGTCGAGGCGGGTGCGGACGCGGTGAAGTTCCAGCTGCGGGACATGGACGCGCTCTACCGCCAGTCCGGCGCCGCCACCGCGGGGGAGGACCTCGGCGCCCAGCGCACGCTCGACGAGCTGGCGAAGTTCTCCCTGTCCGTGGACGACATGGTGAAGGTCTTCGATCACACCCGCGCCGCCGGCGTCGCCTTGATGTGCACCCCGTGGGACGCGCCCTCCATGCAGGTGCTCGCGGACTACCCGGTGGACGGCGTGAAGATCGCCTCGGCGGACCTCACCAACCACGGCCTCCTGCGCGACGCCGCCTTCCGCGGGATCCCGATGGTCCTCTCCACGGGCATGTCCCGCGAGGAGGAGATCCGGGAGTCGGCCGCGCTGGTGCGCTCGTACGGCGTGCCGTTCGCCATGCTCCACGCGCAGTCCACGTACCCGGCGCCCTACAAGGACGTGAACCTCGCGTACCTGGACCGTCTGGCGGAGATCGCGCAGGCCCCCGTGGGCTACTCGGGCCATGAGCGCGGGTTCCATGTGGCCCTGGCGGCCGTGGTCCGCGGCGCCTCGATCGTCGAGAAGCACTTCACGATCGACCGCTCCCTGGAGGGCAACGACCACAAGGTCTCGCTTCTGCCGGACGAGTTCGCGCAGATGGTGCGCCAGACCCGTGAGATCGAGGAGTCGATCGGCGTCGCCGGCGAGCGCGTGGTCTCCACGGGCGAGGCGATGAACCGCATCAACCTGGCCAAGTCCCTCGTGGCGGCCCGCCCGCTCACGGCGGGCGACGTCGTCGCGGAGGCGGACGTGACCGTGAAGTCCCCGGGTCGCGGGCTGCAGCCGAACCAGCTGCCGCAGCTGGTGGGCCGCACCCTCCACCGCGACCTGGAGGAGGGCGACTTCTTCTTCGCCGGCGACCTCACCGACTCCGTGCCCACCGGGCGTCAGTTCGAGTTCCGCCGGCCGTGGGGCCTGCCCGTGCGTTACCACGACTACGCGGCCCTGACGAAGGACTGCACCCCGGACTTCCTGGAGTTCCACTTCTCCTACAAGGACCTGGAGATCGACATCGACACGGTGTTCACCGAGCCCATGCCGATGGGCTTCACCACCCACCTGCCGGACATCTTCGCCGGCGACTTCCTGGTGGACCTGGCCAGCATGGACGAGCAGGTGTGGGAGCGTTCCATCGCCGAGGTGCAGCGCACCATCGACATCACCCGCGACCTCAAGCGCTGGTTCCCGAAGGAGGAGTCCCCGATCATGGTCATCACCATGGGCGGGTTCACCCTGGACCGGCACATCCGCCCGGAGGAGCGCCAGGCCAAGTACGACCGCATCGCCGAGGCCCTGCAGCGGCTGGACTGGAGCGGGATCCGGATCGCCGCGCAGACCCTGCCGCCGTTCCCGTGGCTGATGGGCGGCCAGCAGTACCACAACCTCTTCATGGACCCGGACGACACCGTGGCCTTCGTGGAGGCCACCGGCGTGCCGCTGTGCCTGGACATCTCCCACTCCAAGCTCTCCGCGACGTTCCTGGGGGTGCCCTTCTCCGAGGCCGTGGAGAAGATGGCGCCGCACGCCATCCACCTGCACCTCGTGGACGCCGTGGGCGTGGACGGCGAGGGCCCGCAGATCGGCGAGGGCGACGTCGACTGGCCGGGCCTCTGCGAGCAGCTGGACCGCCTGGCCCCCGGGGTGAGCTTCATCCCGGAGATCTGGCAGGGCCACATCAACAACGGCGAGGGCTTCTGGACGGCCCTGGACCGCCTGGAGCAGTGGCTGTGATCCCCGAGGCATCGACGACCACCCCGGCCCCGCTGACGCTCTGGGTGGTGCCCGTCGCCGACCTCGGCGGCGTGGCCCGGCACGTCCTCGACGTCGCGCGCGTGGGCCTGCCCGGCCTGCGTCTGGCGGTGCTGTGCCCCGAGGGTCCGCTCGCCGAGCGCCTGCGCGAGCAGGGTGCGGCGGTGTTCACCGGGGACGTCGGTCCCGACGCCGGCCTGGCCGCCTCGGTGCGGACGCTCCGGACGGCGGTGCGCACCCTGCGCCCGGCCGCGGTCCACACGCACCTGGCCTACGCCGACCTCGCGGCGTTCGCCGCGTTCGGCCCGGGGCGGGCCCGGCGGCGGGCCGGTGCGCCGGCGCTGCTCAGCACCGAGCACGGGATCGCCCCGGACGACGGGCTGTACAACCGCGCCGCGGCGGCCCGGGTGAAGAACGCCGCGCACCGCGCCCGGCTGCGCGGCACGGACCTCGTGATCGCGGTGGCGCAGTCCACCGCGGACGTGCTCCGGCGCAAGTGGGGCACGGGGGCGCCCATCACCGTGGTGCGCAACGGGGTGGATGTGTCCGCGGTGCGGTCCGCAGCCGCGGGGCAGCGGCGCACACCGGGGGAGGGGCTGCGGATCCTCTCCCTGTCCCGGCTGGCGCCCGAGAAGAACCTCGACCGGCTGATCGCCGCGCTGCCCACCCTGCTGGAGCGGGACCCCGGGACGCGGTTGACGCTGGCCGGCGCTGGCCCCTTGGAGGGGCAACTGCGCGCCCAGGCCGAGGCGCTCGGTGTCGCGGATGCGGTGGGCCTGCCCGGCTTCGTGGAACCGTGGGGGGCCATGGCCGAGCACGACGTGCTGGTGCAGCTCTCCGCGTGGGAGAACCTCAGCTACACCCTGCTCGACGCCGCGGCCGCGGGCCTGCCCGCCGTCGCCACGGACGTGGGCGGCAACGGGGAGATCCTGCCGCCCGAGCGCCTGCTCTCCGACCCCACCCCCGAGGCCGTGGTCGACGCGGTGCGCCGCGCCGCCGCCGAGGGCACGGGGGAGACGCACGTGGACGACGTCGCCGTGATGGCGGCCGCGATCGCGCGCGCCGAGCTGGACGTGATCGCGGGACGACGCCGAAGGAGGCCTTCATGAAGCACCGGGTCTGGATCGCCGCCAACCAGGGTGAGGTGGGCGGCGGTGAGGTGATGCTCCACCACATCGCCACCGCGCTACGCGAGCTGGGCCGGGACGTGGCCGTCGTCGCTCCGGCCCACCCGGCCGAGGCTGCCGATCGCCTGGCCGCGGACGGCTTCGACGTGGTCCGCGTGGGTGGGCCCGGACGTCTGGCGTACATGCGTGCTCTCCGGGCCTGGGACCGTGGCCGAGGCGGGGACGACGTCGCCTGGTGCAACGGCCTGCTGCCCGCCACCGCCCTCGCCGGGCGGGCCCGGCGGATCGTGCACCTGCACCAGGTGCCCGAGAAGCCGCTTCTGCGCGTGTTCTCCGCCCTGGCGCGTCCCGGCGCGCTCGCGGTCCTCGCGCCCTCCCGGTTCGCGGCGGACCGCATCCGTGGGGCCCGGGTGCTGCCCAACTGGGTGCCGGCACCCGCCGTGCCCGCCCGCACCGCCGCCGAACCCGGCGCGCCGCTTCGCGTGGGCTTCCTCGGGAGGCTGTCCGAGGACAAGGGGATCGTCACCTTCCTTCGCGCGACGCAGTCGCTGCGCGCCGCCGCCCCGGGTCGCTTCGCGTTCTCCGTGGCGGGAGAGGCTCGGTTCGTGAAGGACCGCGAGCGCCGTGCCGTGGAGGAGGCGTTCCGGCTCGCTGGCCCCACCGTCGAGCGCCTGGGCTGGCAGGACACCGCGGCGTTCCTCGGCTCGATCGACGTCCTCGCGGTGCCCTCGCAGTGGGCCGAGGTGTTCGGCCTCGTCGCCGCCGAGGCCATGGCCGCCGGGGTGCCCGTCGTCGTCTCGGACGCTGGCGCGCTGCCGGAGGTCGTCGGCCCGGACCACCCGCTCACCTTCCGCGCCGGTGATGACCGCGCGTTGGCCCACGCCCTGCAGACGGCCGCCCGGGCGGATCTGACGGCGATTGCCGCCGCCCAGCACGCCCGCTGGCAGGACCTGTTCTCCCCGGAGGCCGGCCGCGCGCACGTCGCTGCGCTGCTGGACGACCTGGGGATCTGAGAGAGGACGCCATGATCGAGACCGCCTACGAGGCCGCCGTGATCGTCCCCAGCCGGGGCGGAGCACAGCGTCTGCCCGTGCTGATCGGCGCGCTCGCCGCGCAGGAGGACGCCCCGCCGTTCGAGGTCCACGTGGTCGTGGACGGGGACCTGGACGGGTCCGCGCCGGTGCTGAAGCGGCTCGCCGCCGAGCACCCGCACCTGCGGCTGACCTGGACGGTGTTCAAGGAGAACCGCGGGCGGGTCGCCGCGCTCAACGCAGGTGCCGACGCGACGTCCGGCCGCATCCTCATCCGCGCGGACGACGACCTGGAGCCCGGACCCCACTACATCCGGGACCACGTGGCCGCGCACGACGCCGGGCCGCGCGGTGTGATCGGCCTCTACCTCAACATTCTGGAGCCGACGCCGTATCAGCGCGTCTATGGGGACTCGCAGGACGTCCTTCACCGCGAGCACGCGTACGCCCTGCCCACCGATCAGCAATGGCGCCATTGGGCCGGCAACGTCTCCGTGCCGCGCAGCCTGCATGAGGAGCTCGGCGGGTACGACGCCGACTACCGCCGTTACGGCTACGAGGACATCGACTACGGGTACCGCCTGCATGCCGCCGGCTACCCGGTGAGAATCCTGCCCCAGCTGGCCACGAAACATCACGCCGCCGCCGTGACGACGCACAACAAGGCGAAGCGTGCGTTGCATGCTGGATCTGCGCGGCAGACATTCATCGGAAAACACGGATCTGACCCGCTGGGGGGCGATCGGGCGCCGGGTGGCGCCTGGGGCCTGGCAGTACGAGGCGTCGCCGCTGTGACCACGGAGCCGGTCCTCGACATCACCTCTCGGCTCGTCGACCGCGCCGCCTCAGTCCTGCCGGCGCCCGTGGCCCGCAAGCTCATCGCGCTCCAGGTGGAGGCCGCCGCCGAGGCCGGCCGCGTGCATCCCGAGCGCGCCCGCCGCACGTTCTGAGGGAGGACCCATGCCTGAGACCGGACCCGTCGCGATCGCCCACGACTACCTCACGCAGAAGGGCGGTGCCGAGCGCGTGGTCCTGGCCCTGCACCGCATGTGGCCGGACGCGCCGATCTACACGACGTTCTACGACCCCGAGGGGACCTTCCCCGAGTTCAAGGACGCGACGATCGTCACCTCGCCACTGAACCGCGTGGGCGTGCTGCGCAAGGACCCACGGCGAGCCCTGCCGCTGCTGCCGTTCGCGTCGTCCGCGATGCACCTGAAGGAGCCCCTAGCTGTGGTCTCCACCTCCGGCTGGGCGCACGGCTTCCGGTACGACGGGGACACGCTCGTCTACTGCCACACCCCGGCGCGCTGGGTGTACCTGCTGGAGGACTACCTGGGTGAGGGCGGGCAGAAGTCGTTCAAGGGGAGGGTGGCCCGCGCCCTTCGGCCGGGGCTGCGGGCCTGGGATCGAGCAGCCGCGAAGCGGCGGACGAAGTACCTGGCCAACTCCACGGTGGTGCGCGACCGCATCCGCGAGGTGTACGGGCTGGAGGTGGAGACGGTGTTCCCGCCGCATGCCGTGAGCACCGACGGGCCGCAGGAGCCGATCCCCGGTGCCGAGGGCATGGCAGAGGAGGGCTTCCTGCTCTCCGTCGCCCGGCTGATGCCGTACAAGCACGTGGACGCGGCCATCCAGGCTGCGGAGCGCACCGGGCAGAACCTGGTGGTGATCGGGAAGGGGCCGGAGGAGCCGCGCCTGCGGGCGATGGCCGGGCCGAACGTGGTGTTCGGCCAGGACCTGACCGACGCGCAGCTGCGCTGGGCGTACGCCCACGCGACCGCGTTGATCGCCGCGAGCCATGAGGACTTCGGCATCACACCGCTGGAGGCCAGCGCCTGGGGGGTCCCCACCGTGGCGCTGCACGCCGGTGGCTACCTCGACACGATCGTGGACGGAGTGAACGGCGTGTTCGTGGCCGAGCCGAGCGTGGCCGCCGTGTCCGGAGGGATCGAGCGCGTCCTAGCCCGGGAGTGGGATCGCGCGGCGATGCAGGCGCACGCGGAGCGGTTCTCCGAGGCGCGTTTTGCTGAGCGGGTCAGAGACCTAGCCCGGTCGCTCTGGACTACCGGTGCGAGGCACTTGACTGCGCCCGCGTCCCGAATCAGCGGTGGGACGCCAGCTCGGGGAGGACATCCCCATCCTGGCGGATATGAGAAAGGTGCTTGAGCTGGAGCGGGTGAAAGACATCCGACCCGATCTCCACCCACCGCAATGGATAGCCTGGCTCTTCGCCCCAGATGCCACCCGGATGCTGTTCTAGTTCACCCGCGTAGTAGTCGAGTCGTCGATCTATCTCTCGCAGCCATTCCTGAGCAAATGGCGTCCCGCGGCGCATGATAAAGGCTCCGAGGCCGATGAGACGTGGGAAGTTTCGGTGGATGTCCTGGCCTAGCCGCGTGTGATCGTCACCGCCGCAGGCTCGCGATGACCGCTCGGGGTACCCCACAGCCCAGGCTTCCGGGTCTTGGAAGTGGGTCCAGGCGGTGCGCCAGTAATGCGTCGGCTGCTTGATGTCTGAGTAGCCTCCGCCGTGGTGAGCCATGAAATAGGCGCGGAGGTAGTCCGAACGGTGCACGTAAGAGAGCTGGCTATACATGGGATGGAGAGGGTGCCCCTCAACGACCCATGCAGGTAGTTTCTCCGGAGTGATCAGTTCCACCGGAACCCCGATCATTTGACGCATGGCATCCAGCCCTTCAACGCGGGCAGGGGGCAAGTCATTGTCACCAGTCCAAAAGCAGAACACACGCAAGTCCGGTACCTCTTTCGAGGAGGGCCCCTGGGGCGCGGAGCGGTGCAGGAAATACTGGCGCGGAAGTTCCCCGTACCGATCTCTGTGGGAATCAACATCAAACGTGTAGTGGGTATGAGCTGCACGCACACGGAGCAAGTCGTCCCAGATGTCGGTTACACGCTTCTCGTTCCGCTTGTGCGCGACGAATGCGGCGTGCTTGAGCTGGCGAGCCAAGGTCAGGATGCTCATCGGCCTCGCTCCAGAAGTTCGAGCAGGTATCGCCCATACCCGGACTTCACGAGGGGCTCGGCGCGCTCCCGCAGCTCATCATCCGTGAGGAAGCCCTGCCTCCAGGCGACCTCCTCCGGGGCGCTCACCTTGAGGCCCTGGCGGGAGTCGATGGTGCGGATGAAGTTCGAGGCGTCGTTGAGGTCCTTGAACGTGCCGGTGTCCAGCCAGGCGGTGCCGCGGGGGAGCACCTCCACATTGAGGGTGCCGCGCTCCAGGTAGGTGCGGTTGACGTCGGTGATCTCCAGCTCGCCGCGTGCCGAGGGCTTCAGGGCCTTTGCGATCTCGACAACGTCGTTGTCGTAGAAGTAGAGGCCGGGCACGGCGAAGTTGGACTTCGGCTGTGCCGGCTTCTCCTCGAGGGAGACGGCCTTGCTGTCGGCGTCGAACTCCACGACGCCGTAGGCGGTCGGGTCCGCGACCCAGTAGCCGAACACGGTCGCGCCGTCCACTTCGGTGTGGCGCCGCAGCTGCGTCCCCATCCCGGGTCCGTAGAAGATGTTGTCGCCGAGGACCAGAGCCACGTGGTCGTCGCCGATGTGCTCCTCCCCGAGGATGAACGCCTGGGCGAGACCGTCAGGGGAGGGCTGCTGCACGTAGCTCAGCGAGATGCCGAACTGCGATCCGTCACCGAGGAGCCGTTGGAACTGCTCCGCGTCGTGCGGGGTGGTGATGACCAGGATCTCGTCGATCCCGGCCAGCAGCAGCGTGGACAACGGGTAGTAGATCATCGGCTTGTCGTACACCGGCACCAGCTGCTTGGAGATGCCGTGCGTGATGGGGTACAGGCGGGAGCCGGTGCCGCCGGCGAGGATGATGCCCTTCATGGAGCCGAGTCTATGGGGTGGGTGTGTGCAATCGTCAGACGGCCCATCCGTCAGCAAGTCAGCCCTGCCCGGGAGTCGGGATGGAGCGTGCGGGAGGCGAACCCAGGATGCGGTAGCGAAGGTGGCCCTCCACCAGTCCGAGGTTCCATCCCCAGGCGGCCGCGTCATCGAAGGACCCTCGACCCAGCGTGACCTTGAAGCCGCGCGGGGCATTCTTCGCGAGGTTCTGCACGGCGCCCGTGAAGCTCACACCGTGGGGGTCCACGGTCTCCGGGTGCCGGGCCCACAGCTGCACAGCGGTCCGAGCGTAGGAGCGTCGCTGGCGCACGGCCGCCTTAACGGTCGGACGCTGTAGGTACTCGATATGCGCGTCGTGGGCGAACACCGTCGGCCAGCCGGCCGCTGAGGCGCGCCACGCGAAGTCAACCTCGTCATGGCCTCCGATGAAGGATTCGTCGAACCCACCGACGGCGGCGACCACACTGCGCCTAATCGCCATGTTGGCGCCGATCGGGTAAGGCGGCCCACCGAAGATCTCATGCAGCTCGAGGTCTGGGCCGACGGGCCGGCCTGCCTCGTCCACCGGGGTCGCCCGTCCTCCGGCGACACCGTGGTCCGCGAGCGCGCGGCTGAATGCGTCGACCCACCCTGACGACACCACATCGTCCGCATCGCAGAAGAGCAACAGGTCACCGGACGCGGCTGCGATCCCCATGTTGCGCGCATAGTTCGCCCCGGCTTTGCCCATCGCGGGGACGACCCTGATGCGTGGATCGGCGGCGGCTGCCGATTCGAGCACATTACGCGTCCCATCGGTCGAGCGGTTGTCCACCACGATGACCTCGTCGGCCGGACTCAGCTGCACGGTCACCGCCTTGATCTGGCTCAGAACGTGGTCCGCCCCGTTGTAACAGGGGATGATGACGCTCACGGAGGGACTCATCGGTAGATCTCCTGAAGGCGGGCCCGAAAGCGGTCTGCGCCGAAGACATCAGCGACCTGCGGTGCGGCAGCACGCGCATGGGCTTCCGCGGCAGACGGGTCACGCAATATCGTTACAACCTCGGCCGCGAACTCTTCTGCCGAGTTGCCGACATGTGCTGCGTCGGACGGGATAATGCCCTCACTCCCGACGGCTGTGGTGACTACTGGAATGCCGCGAACGAGTGCTTCGACCACCTTGAATTTGACTCCTGCTCCCGTAAGCAGAGGAACGACAACAGCATCGGCCTCGTCGTACATTTGCTCGAGGTCGTCAACGAAGCCTAGGACGTCGACGCCAGCCGTGGTGAGAGCCTCGACCATGGGATCCCGCAAGCCGCCACCAACGACGGACACGTGGACGCCGGGCACGTGTGCACGGATCAGCGGCAACACGTCGGACGCGAACCATCGGATACCCTCTTCGTTGGCCCATCGTGCCATGAAGCCGACGAACAGCAGATGCGGGTCGGCGCGCCTTTCGAGGGCCCCGCGTTCCCGTCTGAGTTGGCCGGGGATCGCAGGCGGTACAACGTGCACTCGCGCCATGCCTCCCGCGGGCAGTAGATCGGCGTCCTTCTGACTCAGTACGATCACGTCGTCAGCTTGGTGGACGATCCGGCTTTCGAGTTTTAGGGCAACGCGGCGCCGAATTTCCCAGACGGTCTTGCGGATGGGGTGTGGTTGCATGTCTCGATGGCGGCTGAACCGCTGGGAGAGCACATCGTGAAGCGTCACGACGATTCGGGCGTCGGGGGCTAGCTTTCGCACCGCTGGAATGAGTAGACCCTGTTCCTGCCACTGTAGATCGACGATATCCGCATTGGAAATGAGTGGGGCGAGCGATGACAGATCACCCGATGTCAAAGCGGTGCCGAGCCCGAGCCGATTTCTGACCCTGTCCAGCGGATGCGGTCCACGCGTCACCATCTGGTGGGGGGGAAGCCCGCCCCGTTCTGCGGCCCTGCGATTCATTGGGCTGTCATTCGAGAGTAGAGTTATGCGGAACCGCCCGGCCAAGGCCTCCACGACCTCGCGGACGAGTTTCTCCCCAGCAGCCTCTTGATGCGTAGCTGACGGCAGTACAGGGGTCACCATAACGAGGTTACGTTGCGTCGACGCTGCCCTCTGAGCGGTTTGAATAGCGACCTTGATGGCGTCCACGACGCTCGACGCCCAGACCGTCCAGGTTAGACGCTGCGCCGCGTCGTCCAGCGCTGCTGTTGAGGCGGCGCTCACCGTGCCGCCGTCGAGATCAGCGAGGACGCGGGCTGTTGTGGCGATCGCGTCCGAGGCGTCAACGAGCCACCCGGTGACGCCGTCCTGCACGATTGTCTCCGCCCCACCCACGCGCGTGGCCACCACGGGCAGCCCGGAAATCAGGGCATCAGTCATCACTACTCCAGCGGCATTCGCCGAGGCGAGATCAACGAGGACGTGGTGCTCCGCATACAGCTCGGCCAGGCGGTGCCGGGGGACGACACCTTCACGCCTGACCCAGGAGGGCAGATCGTCAGGACTGTGGCCCACAACCGTCAGCTCGATCGGGCGTTTCGCGCGTGCCAGCTTCACGGCCGAGATCACGTCGTCTCCGCGCTTGCGGTCCCAGTCTGCCATCACCGCGAGCACCCGCAGGGGCCCATCCAGTTTACGCGCCACTGGCTCGTCCATGACGGGAGTGCCCGGCCCGAAGGGGGCGACGGTCACCCGACTCGGGGAGACGTCAACATCGTGGATCAGACTGCGCGCCGCCCAATCTGATGCCACCACATACTGCGCGGTCACGGCGGCCCCGGCCCGTTCGACGGCGCGTCCTTGACCCTCGTTGCGAGCGCCCAGTCCTGTTGCGATCGGGTAGAAGCCGGTGATGGCGGGGAAGGTCGCATCAGTGACCTGGATGAGCGGCAGGTCATTCGGCAGAGCGAGGACATCGGTGGAAGCCGCGATCGCCACCAGCGCATCCAAGGGGGGACCTGTGCGCTCGGCCAGGCGGCTGGCCAGCGCGGCGCTGCGGCGGCGGGAGGAGGCCAGCGTGTGGGTAGGCAGACTCCGGCCGCCTCGCATTCCACGCAATCGGGCGCGCAGGCGTTCAGTCAGGGCGTCCCGGACGTCCACGGGAGGTATGACCTCGACCTCGACGACGTCCGCCAGCGCCTGGGTCATGGGCAGCACAACGCCCGACCATGCTGACGGGTCGGCGGTGTTCCACGGGCTGTACACCCCGATGCGCAAGGCCACGGTGGGCGCCTCCTTGAAGGGCGAGACTCTCGACGGCTCGAGTCTATGGGTTGAGCGGCCTTCGACCTGTGGTTGGCGCGGGTAGAGTCCGGGCCGGTCAGCCCGTGCCCTCGACCCCAACAGCAGGCCTGGCCTTGTGGCTCTGAAAGGACCCCGTGAACACGCGCTGCCTCGTCCTCACCTCCGGTCGGGCCGCCGATGGCCCCTACGGCGTCGACCGGCTCGCCCGCTTCGGCTACGACCTCGCTGAGGTCGTCTCGGCCTCGAACCGTGTGCACAGGAAGCTCCGCGATGTCATGGAGCACCGCTCCAGCCTGCCCATCGACAAAACCGTGCGGTCCGCATGGAAGGCGAGCCGCGCCGATTTCGTCCTGGCGTTCCTCGTGCGGGAGGCGCTTTCAGAATCGTGGGCGAAGCGGAGGGGCCTGTGGCCCTACGCCGGCCGGCCCCTCGTGATGATCGCCTGCTGGCTCGCGGACGAGATCCTGTCGATGCCGCCCGTCGAACGGAACGCAGCCATCGAGCGCTACAGCGGAGTCGATCTCATCCTTGTCTTCTCACGCAATCAGGTGGAGATCCTGGTGGAGGCTGGATTCGAGCGGGCGCGCGTCGAGGCCGTGACGTTCGGCTACGACCCCGGACAGTTCCCACCTTCCGATGAGGACCACCGAAGTGGGATCGTCGCCGTGGGGGCAGACCGACGGAGGGACTTCGGCACGCTCATCTTGGCGATGCGCGGATCCGGCCTCGCGCTCGATCTGTACACCGGCGAGGCGCACGTTCAGCATGAGACGTTCCCCCCGAGGTGACGTTCCACGGACGGGTCCCCTTCACAGAGTACCGACGGCTCGTGGACACGGCCTCAGTGGTCACCGTCCCGATCCATGCCCTTGCCTACCCCACCGGTCAGACGGTGGCGCTGGAGGCTGCAGGCACCGGCGCCTGTCTCGTTCCCACAGACACTCCCGCCATGCGGGAAAACTGCCCGGACTAAACGGCCGTGTTCGTTCAGCCGGGCGACGTCGCCGGATGGCGAGATGCGCGGACGTCCCTGGCCGCGGGCCCTGAGCGGGGTCTCGTCAGCTCGGCCAGAACGCGGCCGCACTCGTCTCCGATCGCTTCACATACGAGGAGACGTGGCGTCAAATTGGCGATGGAATGCAACGTCGGGCGTGGAAGTGCGGTTGACGCCTCACTCGAGGCTGGCGCTGAATTCATGCAGGCCCACACAGGACGTCGGGGACTAGCGGCAAAGCAGAGTCAGTCAATTGCCTGACGTATGAGCGGTCTAGTCATTTTATTGATGCAGTTCCATATGAGGATAAAATGGTAGGGCCGCCTTGAGTTCCCGATGCCGAGATTGGATCACTTGATCGATGTTTCCGCTATCTGTAATCTTCTGACGACGGGTATAGTCGGGCATCTCGAATAATACGATCGCTGTACTTCAAAGAGAGTGGGTACATGATGTCCGCAAGCAACTGTGTCCACCCAACTGCGTAATCCGGTGACTCGTCCCTGATTCCACCCGGAGTGCGCTTCAACAGCGGCAAGAAGTAGTCAAGACGTCGCTCCACTTCCGCAAGCCATTCCCCGGTGATCGGCGTCCTCGGGCGCATGATCATGGCACCTGATCCCACGAGGTGTCGAAACCGACGCCGCAGGTCAAGCTCAAGATTTCCACCGAGAGCTGGCAGGCGGAGGGGGGAGTCTTCTGGGTATCCGACCATCCATGCGTTGCTACGTGAGCGGAGCTCAGTGAACGCCTCGCGCCAGCTTCCCCTCGGTGCCTTGATATCCGAGTAGCCGCCGCCGTGATGATGAAGGACGTACGCCCGGAGGTAGTCTGAGCGGTGTGTTAGTGATAAGAACTCGTATGCCGGGTGCAATGGGTGGTCGGGCACGAGCCACTCAGGGAGATTCTCTGAGGTCACCCGGATAACGGGTATTTCGGAAATATCCTCTAGGCGATCTAGATTCCGTTTCCGAACCTCGGGCATCGGATTGCTCCCCGTCCAGAAAGTAAAAATTCGCTCGACTGGCGCGCATGTGGGACCGATGGGATCACTGAATCGCAGGAATCTATGCAAGGGATACCGCAGTGAATCAAACTCATGTGGCGATACTCGAAACAAAATATCGTCCGCAAGGCGTAGGGCTAACCGATTCCCTGGAGTGGGACGCTGGGCCAATGCATGCTTCACATCCTGGGCCAGCTTCTTGGCGGGATCAAGGAGCATGGTGACATTATCCCATGGAGGGAGGCGGGAGGCAACCGCTAGGGCGGAACGGAGTGTTCGTGGGGGATTCGCTTTAGTCGCCGTGCGGGCGAACTGAGTGGCGCATAGTTTCAGGCGTATGAAAATTGGTTGATAAAGAGTCTCAAATTTTAGCAATTTAGGATGCCTATTTGCAGAAGTTCGGACACTCGAGACGCCGTGCTTAGTACCATCGAGCTGGGGACAAAAATACTGAAGTTGAAGACTCTGTCAAGAATCCTGGGTAGGATTTCAACGGAGGTCGCGTTAGGGTCAAGTCCGCGAATATTGCATCCAATTCCGACTGTCCACAAAGGATGTGCACGAATTGTTTCAAAGTCTTTTTCAGGTGTGGTGCAAATTTTTAAAGTGAGATTTGGCGCGTTTTAAATTGAGATTTGATGTGCTCAAGCGAGCGAGAGTCTGCCTTCCGCCACTTAGACTCAGCCTCATGCACCTCCTCGTCACCGGCGGCGCCGGGTTCATCGGCTCGAACTTCGTCCACCACGTCGTCCGCGAGACCGGGCACGACGTCGTCGTCCTGGACAAGCTGACCTACGCCGGCAATCGGGACAACCTCGCCGGCCTGCCCGAGGACCGCGTCACTCTCGAGGTGGGGGACATCTGCGACGTGGCCCTGGTGGACCGCCTGGTCGCCGAGTCGGACGCCGTCGTGCACTACGCGGCGGAGTCCCACAACGACAATTCGCTGAACGATTCCTCCCCGTTCATCCAGACGAACATCGTCGGAACCTTCGTCCTCCTCGAGGCGGTCCGCAAGCACGGCAAGCGCTTTCACCACGTCTCCACGGACGAGGTCTACGGCGACCTCGAGCTCGACGACCCGGCGAAGTTCACCGAGACCACCCCGTACAACCCCTCCAGTCCCTACTCGGCCTCGAAGGCCGGCTCGGACCACCTGGTGCGCGCGTGGGTGCGCTCCTTCGGCGTGCAGGCCACGCTGAGCAACTGCTCCAACAACTACGGCCCGTACCAGCACATCGAGAAGTTCATCCCGCGCCAGATCACCAACCTGATCGACGGCGTCCGCCCCCGCCTCTACGGCCAGGGCGTCAACGTCCGGGACTGGATCCACACGGAGGACCACTCCTCCGCCGTGCTGCGCATCCTCGAACGCGGCGAGATCGGCCGCACGTACCTGATCGGCTCGGACGGCGAGAGGAACAACAGGGAGATCGTGGAGATCCTCCTCGAGCTCTTCGACCGCCCCGCAGACGACTACGACCTCGTCGCCGACCGCCCCGGCCACGACCTGCGCTACGCGATCGACAACACCGCCCTGCGCACCGAGCTCGACTGGGAGCCGCAGTTCACGGACATCCGCGCCGGTCTGGCGGACACGGTCCGCTGGTATCGCGAGAACGAGGCCTGGTGGCGTCCGGCCAAGGCCGCCGTCGAAGCGAAGTACTGCGCCCAGGGCCAGTGAGGAGGCACCGCTGATGCGCATCACCGAGACCGCCATCCCCGGCCTGCTCGTCCTCGACCTCGACGTCCACGGGGACAACCGCGGCTGGTTCAAGGAGAACTGGCAGCGGGAGAAGATTAGTGCCCTCGCCGCCGAGCACCCCCGGCTGGCCTCGCTCGCCCCGGTGCAGAACAACATCTCCTTCAACGACGCCGTCGGCACCACCCGCGGCATCCACGCCGAACCGTGGGACAAGTACGTGGCCGTCGCCCACGGCCGGATCTTCGGCGCCTGGGTGGACCTGCGGGAGGGGCCGTCCTTCGGCGCCGTCGCCACCGTGGAGCTCGGCCCGGAGAAGGCCGTCTTCGTGCCGCGCGGGGTGGGCAACTCCTACCAGACGCTCGAGCCGGACACCGCCTACACCTACCTGGTGAACGACCACTGGTCCGCCGACGCGCAGGGCCAGTACACGTTCCTCAACCTCGCGGACCCGACGGCGGCCATCGCCTGGCCCATCCCGCTCGAGGACGCCGAGCTCTCGGCCAAGGACCGCGCCCACCCGATGCTCGCGGACGTCACCCCCATGCCGCCCGCCCCGATCCTCGTGCTCGGCGCCGGTGGCCAGCTCGGCCGCGCCCTCGTGGCCCGCGCCGAGGCCGCCGGGATCCCCGTGGAGGCCCACGGCCGGGACACGTGGGACATGACCGATCCGGCCTCGTGGCCGCGCGAGCACTTCCGCGGCCTGCGCGCCGTGGTCAACGCGTCTGCCATGACCGCCGTGGACGCCGCCGAGACGCCCGAGGGCCGGGCCCAGGCGTGGGCCGTCAACGCGACCGCCGTCGCCGAGCTCGCCCGCCGCTGCACCGAGGCCGGTGTCCCCCTGGCGCACGTCTCCACGGACTACGTGTTCGACGGCACCCTCCCCGTGGGGCAGGAGCACCCGGTGGACCACCCGCTCGCGCCGCTGGGCGTCTACGGCCAGTCGAAGGCCGCCGGCGAGACCGCCGTGCGCACCGTGCCGCGGCACTGGATCGTGCGCACCTCCTGGGTGATCGGGGAGGGGAAGAACTTCGTGGCCACCATGGCCTCCCTCGCCGAGCGCGGGATCGACCCGGCCGTCGTCGCCAACCAGCACGGCCGCCTCACCTTCGCCGACGACCTCGCCGACGCCTTGCTGCACCTGGTCGCCACGGACGCGCCCACGGGCACGTTCCACATGACCAACAGCGGCGACGTGGTCACCTGGCACGACGTCGCCCGCTGGGTCTTCGAGGACACCGGCCACGACCCGCAGCGCGTCTCCGCCACCACCACCGAGGCCTACATGGCAGGCAAGACGGGCGTGGCCCCTCGCCCGACCAACAGTGCGCTGGACCTCGGGCCCCTGGCCGCCGTCGGCTACACCGCCCCGGACCAACGCGAACGCCTGCGAGACCATCTGTCAGAAACGACGGGTGGCACACGCTGATACTCTTGCAGAAATCGCGTCTGCTCAGAGACAATACATCTGGCATACATCGCCCCCCCCGAAAGGCCCCGTCATGAACGCTCGTTCTGCTCACACCACCGCGTCAGGCCCGAGTCGGCGCGCCGTCGCCACCGGTCTGGCCTGGTCTGTCCCCGCCGTCGCCATGGTCTCGGCGGCACCGTCCTTCGCCATTTCACTGCGCAAGGATCCCGGTATCAACGGCTGGGTGCTGAACTCGCCGACTGCTCTGGGCGATTGCCGCTATTCTCTCGAGGTGAACTCGGCGCCCACTCGTGGGGGCGCCACTCCCGATGGCGCGCCCTGGGGGCTCTACCTCTACGACGTCTCCCCGCAGGGCGCCTATAGCAACGCCAAACTCGTTTACTGGGTGCGTGGCACTCATACCGCGACCCAGAACCCGATCACCTGGGAGGCGGCCACCGGGCATTCGACGAAGTGGTCAGGCCCCGAGCTGGGTGCCCCGCAGACCAAGGCCGATGGTTTCATCTACACCCCCTACACCTGGACGTACACCGGCACCATCGATCCGGCGAACGTCAAGAGTGACGGGCGGCTCTACCTCGAGACCTTCCATGTGCGGGCCAACAACTTCTCACTGTCGGAGAATCGTCGCTGCCTGCCCCTGGATTACTGGACATACCGGGAGATCGTTGTGGACCCGGACGGACCCACCGGGCAGCAGCAGCCGAAGACCCTCCACTTCGAACGCCGCAACGGGCCGAGCGGACCCTACGTTCCCCGCGCTCAGGGGCGCGTGGCGGTCACGCCGGACGCCGAGGGCACGGTTCAGGTGCAGAGCCAGAGCAGCTGAACCGGCTCACTCACACGTGCACGGGGGCGGGCCCGAGATGCCGAGCATCTCGGACCCGCCCCCGTCGCGTGGGTGCTATCCTGTCCGGGTTGCCCAGGCGAGGGAGCGCACGCTCCGTGATCGACGAGGCCGCCGCCGCGCGTCAGCACGCTGACCCGCCGCGGCACCGAAGCCCCCTCCTGGCCGCATCCCGCGCCGCCCCCCGGCTGCGCGGCCGAGACCCCCACAGGAGGACGCATCATGTCTGACCAGATCAAGCTCAAGGTGACCCGCCGCACCGACTTCGGCAAGGGCGCCTCCCGCCAGGCCCGCCGCGCCGGCCAGATCCCCGCTGTCGTCTACGGCCACGGCGCCGAGCCGATCCACCTGCTGCTGCCGGCCCAGGAGACCACCCTGGCCGTCCGCAACCCCAACGCCCTGCTCACCGTCGTGAACGAGGCCGGCGAGGAGCACATGGTCCTGCCCAAGGACATCCAGCGCCACCCCATCCGCCAGACCGTGGACCACCTGGACCTCATCGAGGTCCGCCGCGGCGAGAAGGTCGTCGTCGAGGTGCCCGTGCACGTCGAGGGTGAGCTCTCCACCGCCGTGGACGCCGAGTACGTCCTGGACTACCCCACCGTTCCGGTCGAGGCCGAGGCCACCGACCTGCCGGAGAACGTCCTCATCTCCGTCGAGGGCCGCGAGCCCGGCCAGCACGTGTACGCCACCGACGTGCAGGTCCCCGCCGGCGTGACCCTGCAGCTCGAGGACGAGATCGTCATCGCCACCGTGTCCGAGGTCGTGGAGCAGGACCTCGGCGACGAGTCCGTCCAGGAGGAGCAGGCCGCCGAGTCGGCCGAGGGTGCCGAGGGCGAGGGCGAGTCGGAGGGCTCCGAGGAGTCCGCCGAGGGCGAGTCCGAGGGCTCCGAGGACTGATCCGCCATGACGGGGACCACGCTCATCGTCGGGCTCGGCAATCCCGGGCCGGAGTACGAGCGCACCCGTCACAACGTCGGCCACATGGTGGCGGGCGAGCTCGCCTCCCGCATGGGGGTCGGGTTCACCCGCCACAAGGCCGGCGCCGTGGTCGCCACCGGCCGTCTCGGCATCGGGGGGCCCCGCGTGGTCCTCGCGATGTCCACGGGCTACATGAACACCTCCGGGCGGCCCGTGTCCGCCCTGACGAACTTCTACGACGTCGCCCCCGAGGACCTCGTGGTGGTGCACGACGAGCTGGACATCCCGTTCGACACCCTGCGCCTCAAGCGCGGCGGCGGCGAGGGCGGGCACAACGGGCTCAAGTCCATCACCGCGTCCCTGGGCACCAAGGACTACCACCGCGTCCGCGTGGGCATCGGCCGTCCGCCGGGCCGCATGGACGTGGCGGACTTCGTGCTCAAGCCGTTCACCAAGCAGGAGCAGGAGCTGCTCCCGCTGCACGTGGACCGGGCCGCGGACGCGGTCGAGAAGCTCGTCACGGACGGGCTCGAGGCCGCACAGCAGGCCTTCAACAGCTGAGGTCCGGCCTCCCCGGACGACGACGGCGCCGCACCCGGCTTCGGGTGCGGCGCCGTCGTCGTCTGGGCGTCGGTTCAGCCGGTGGCCGCCAGGATGAGGTCGGCGGCGCCGAGGATCGCCGGGGTCATCTGGGACGGGACGTGCGAGGCCAGCCCCGTCACGCCGTACTCCTCGGCCGCGGCGCCGTCCGGCGAGGGGGTCGGGGTCAGCCCCGGCCGCCGCGGTCGATCCACGCGGAGACCTCGCGGCCGGCGCGGGCGACGACCTTGCCGACCATGGGCTCGGCCATCTGGGCCATCTTGGAGCCCACGAGCGGGATCTTCACCTGCAGGTCGCCGTTCACGCCGTACTCGGTGCCGGCGGGCGCGGCGGCGAGGCGGAGGGTCCCCTCCGCGGTCGCCTTGGCCTTGGGGACGCGGATGGTGGTGGTGCCGGTGCGGGAGCCGTCCGCGGCGGGGGCGGACCAGCGCTCCACCTGCTCGATGTTGAGGTTCTCGCCGACCACCTTGCGGACCATGTCCGGCAGGCGGTCCGTGGGGCCGGAGCGCACGATGGTCAGCTCGACGCCGCCGTCGGCCTGGTCCTGGCGGGCGAAGGACACCAGGCCGCCGCCCAGGGACTCGGCCACGGAGCGGTGGAAGTCCTCGGAGAACAGGGCCTCGGCCACGGCGGCCGGCGGGTGCGGGATGGTCTGCTGGGCGGAGAATGCCATGGGGACTCCTCAGGTCGTGGAGCCTTCAGCCTATATGCTGGACGGCGGCCTCCGGCCTGGCTCCCCGCGGGCATCGCCACGGGCGTGACGCACGCCGCCGGCCCGCCCGACGTCCCCTCCGGAAAGGCGCCTCCGACATGTCCGCACTCTGGGCCGTGGCCCTGATCATGCTCTTCAGCGGGGCCGCGAAGTTGCGCTCCCGCGAGGACGCCGGCGCGGTGTTCACCCGCCTCAAGGTGCCGGCCCCGTGGAACGACGCGCGCCTGGCCCGCGCCTTCCCCTGGCTCGAGCTGCTGCTCGCCCTGGCCCTGGTCCAGCCGTTCACGGTGCTGCGCCCGCTGGTGGGGCTGGCCGCCGTCGCGCTGTTCGTCGCGTTCCTCGTGCTCGTGGTCCGGGCCACGGGCGACGGCGTCTCCTGCGGCTGCTTCGGTGAGGCCTCCGCCGCGCCGATCACCGGGCAGACCGTGGTCCGCAACGTGCTGTTCCTGCTGCTGGCCGTCATGGCCCTGTTCGAGGGCGTCGCCTCCCTGGCCGTGCACGGGATCGCCACGGAGTGGCTGCCCCTGACCGCGTTCGGCGAGGACGTCACCGCCTGGACCGTGGTCGTCACCCTGCTGCTGGCCGCCGCCGCCGTCCTGGTGGGCCGGGAGTCCGTCCCCGCCGCCGCGTCCGCCGTCCCGGTGCCCGCCGCCGGGGTCCCCGGCTCGGCCGCGCCCGCCCCGGCCGAGGGGCAGGGCGACGAGCCGGAGCGCCGTCCGTTCCCCGTCGCCGCGGTCCAGCAGGGCGGGGCCTTCGTGACCCTGCACCAGCTCGTGATCCCCGGCGCGGTCGTCGCCCTGCGGCTGTCCGTCGGGTGCGGCTCCTGCTCCGCGGTGATCGCCCGCCTGCCGGAGCTGGTCGAGCGCCTCGGGCCGATCCGCGTCCGGGTGCTCATGCCGCAGACCGTCCCGGGCGGCGAGCTGCGCCACGGCACGATCCCGGCCGAGCTGGTCCTGGAGGACCCGGCCGGCGCCGCCGCCGGCGGCCTCGGTCTCACCGGCTTCCCCAGCGCTGTGCTGCTGGGCGCGGACGGCATGACCGCCGGCGGACCCGTCTTCGGCGCCGACGAGGTCATCGCCTTCCTCGAGGAGATCGGCGAGATCGTGGCCACCGAGCTGCCCGCGGCCGCCGAGGGGAGCCACCGCCCGTGAGCCCCGCCGACGTCACCGTGCCCGTGCCCGTCCTCGCACCGCTGCTGCCGGTCCTCGCCCGCGAGCCCGCGTTCGAGGCGGCCGCCGCCTCCGCCGCCCGTGCCCTGCCCGCCCGCGGGCAGGAGCTGGAGATCGGCCTGCCCGACGGCGCCCGCGCGCCCCTGTTCGCGCACCTCGCCGACGCGCTCGCCGCCGGGCACGGCGCGGACGCCGTCCTGCTGGTGGTCACCGCCACCGCCCGCGAGGCCGAGGACCTGATCGGCGACCTCGCGGCGTGGGCGGACCCCGCGTCCGTCGCCCTCTTCCCCTCGTGGGAGACCCTCCCGCACGAGCGGCTCTCCCCGCGCTCGGACACCGTGGGTGCGCGCCTGGACGTGCTGCGCCGCCTGGCACACCCGGGGGAGGACGGCCGGCCGCCGCTGCGCGTGGTGGTGGCCCCCGTCCGCTCCGTCATCCAGCCGCTCGTCCGCGGCCTGGGGGAGCTGGCCCCCGTGCACCTGCGCGTCGGGCAGGAGCGCGACTTCGACGCCGTCGTCCAGGACCTCGCCGACGCCGCCTACGCCCGCGTGGACATGGTGTCCCGCCGCGGCGAGTTCGCGGTGCGCGGCGGGCTGATCGACGTCTTCCCGCCCACCGCCGACCACCCCGTGCGCGTCGAGTTCTTCGGCGACGAGGTCGAACAGATGCGCTGGTTCTCCGTGGCGGACCAGCGCTCCCTGCAGGACACCTCCGAGGACGGCAGCGGGCACCCCACCGAGCTGCACGCCCCGCCGTGCCGCGAGCTGCTGGTCACGCCCTCCGTGCAGGCGCGGGCCCGCGCCCTGATGGCGCGCCTGCCCGGCGCCGCGGACATGCTGGAGCGGATCGCCGAGGGCCAGGCCGTGGAGGGCATGGAGTCCCTCTCACCGCTGCTCGCCGACGGCATGACCTCCCTGGTCCACCTGCTGCCGGAGGGGTCCCTCACCCTGCTCGTCGAGCCGGAGCGGATCCGCAGCCGCGCGGACGACCTGCTGGCCACCAACGAGGAGTTCCTCGCCGCCGCGTGGGCGGGCGCCGCCCAGGGCGCGCAGGCCCCCGTGGACCTCGGGGCGGACCAGTCCGCCGCCGGCGGGTTCCTCACCCTCGCAGAGATGCGCGAGGCCGTCCTCGAGGAGCGGCAGGGCCACTGGTCCACCACCGCCCTCTCGCCCGACGCCGAGCTGCTCCCCGACGCCTCCGCGCTGCGCTCCTCGCTGGGCGTGCCCACCACGTTCGGCGGGGACATGGAGGCGATGGTCCGCTTCACCCGCGAGCGGCTCGCCGACGGCTGGTCCGTGGTCCTGCTGACGGACGGCCCGGGCTCGGCCCGCCGCCTGGCCGAGCTCCACGCCGACGCCGGCCTCACCGCCTCCGTCCTGGACGGCCCCGTGGACCCGGCGCCCGCCCCCGGGCGCGTGCGCGTGGCGACCGCCGCCGTCGGGACCGGGTTCACCGACCCCGAGGCCAAGCTGGCCGTCGTCACCGAGCAGGACCTGTTCGGCCGGCACCGCACCGCCGGCACCCGCGCCGCGGGCGGCAAGCTCGCCCGTCGGCGCCGCAACGCCGTGGACCCGCTGGCCCTGCAGCCCGGGGACTTCGTGGTGCACTCCCAGCACGGCATCGCCCGGTTCGTGGAGCTGCAGCGCCGCCCCGTCACCGGCGGCGCCCGGAAGCGGCCGGGGGAGGAGGAGTCCTACCGCGAGTACCTCGTCCTGGAGTACGCCCCCTCGAAGCGCGGCGCCCCCGGGGACCGGCTGTTCGTGCCCACGGACCAGCTGGACCTGATCTCCCAGTACGTCGGCGGCGAGGCCCCCGCGCTGTCCAAGATGGGCGGCTCGGACTGGGCGCAGACCAAGTCCAAGGCCAAGCGCGCCACCCGCGAGATCGCCGGCGAGCTCATCCGCCTCTACTCGGCGCGCATGACCACCCGCGGGCACTCCTTCGCCCCGGACACCCCCTGGCAGGCGGAGCTGGAGGAGGCGTTCCCGTACATCGAGACCCCCGACCAGCTGACCACCATCGAGGAGGTCAAGAAGGACATGGAGTCCCCGGTCCCCATGGACCGGCTGGTCTCCGGCGACGTGGGCTTCGGCAAGACCGAGGTCGCCGTGCGGGCCGCCTTCAAGGCCGTCCAGGACGGCAAGCAGGTGGCCGTCCTCGTCCCGACGACGCTGCTCGCCCGCCAGCACCACCAGACCTTCACGGACCGGTTCGCCGGCTTCCCCGTGACCGTGGCCGCGCTGTCCCGGTTCCAGACCGCCAGGGAGTCCAAGGAGGTCGTCGAGGGGCTCGCCGCCGGCGAGGTGGACGTCGTCGTCGGCACCCACCGGCTGCTGTCCAAGGAGGTCCAGTTCAAGGACCTCGGCCTGGTGATCGTGGACGAGGAGCAGCGCTTCGGCGTGGAGCACAAGGAGGCGCTGAAGAAGATGCGCACCAACGTGGACGTGCTCGCCATGTCCGCGACGCCGATCCCGCGCACCCTGGAGATGTCGCTGACCGGCATCCGGGAGACCTCCACCCTGGCCACGGCCCCGGAGGAGCGCCACCCGGTGCTGACCTCCGTGGGCCCGTACACGGACCAGCAGGTGATCGCCGCGATCCGCCGCGAGCTCATGCGCGAGGGCCAGGTGTTCTACGTGCACAACCGGGTCACCACGATCGACAAGGTGGCCTCCCGCCTGGCGCAGCTGGTCCCGGAGGCGCGCATCGCCGTCGCCCACGGCAAGATGAGCGAGTCCCGCCTGGAGCAGATCATGGTGGACTTCTGGGAGAAGAGGTTCGACGTGCTGGTGTCCACCACGATCATCGAGACCGGCCTGGACATCGCCAATGCGAACACCCTGATCGTGGAGGACGCCCATCGCTACGGCCTGTCCCAGCTGCACCAGCTGCGCGGCCGCGTGGGCCGCGGGCGCGACCGCGCGTACGCCTACTTCCTGTACGACGCCCAGAAGCCCCTCGGCGAGGTGGCCATGGAGCGGCTCAAGGCCGTGGCCCAGCACAACGAGCTCGGCGCGGGCCTCCAGCTGGCGATGAAGGACCTCGAGATCCGCGGCGCCGGCAACCTGCTCGGCGGCGAGCAGTCCGGCCACATCGCGGGCGTCGGCTTCGACCTGTACCTGCGGATGGTGGGCGAGGCCGTGGCCGACTTCAAGGGCGAGGAGGACACGGCGCCCGCCGAGGTCAAGGTGGAGCTGCCCGTGAACGCCCACCTGCCCCACGACTACGTGCCAGGGGAGCGGCTGCGCCTGGAGATGTACCGCTCCCTGGCCACCGCCGTCGACGACGCCGCCGTGGACGCCGTGGTCGAGGAGATGAAGGACCGCTACGGGCCCCTGCCGGAGCCCGTCCAGGCGCTCGTGGCCGTGGCCCGGTTCCGCAACCGGGCCCGCGAGGCCGGGGTCACGGAGGTCATGCTGCTGGGGCAGAACGTGAAGTTCGGCCCCGCCGCGGACCTGCCCGAGTCGCGACAGATGCGCGCCCAGCGCATGTACAAGGGCGCCCAGCTGAAGCCGGCCCTGAACGCCCTGCTCATCCCGCGGCCCAAGACCAAGCCGGTCATGGGCCAGGACCTCGTCGACGCGCCCCTGCTGGAGTGGGCGGACCAGGTGGTGCAGGCGATCTTCGCCCCGGAACCGGTCAGCGCGGACTGAGCCGGCCGGTGCCGGCCGTGGTTCAGGGGAGGGCGGCCGGCACCACGAGGCGGTGCCCGGCCAGCATGCCCAGGAACGCGCGCGTGTCCGCGGCGACCACCTCGACGTCGACGCCGAAGGCCTCCGCGACGGCCCCGCACAGCGCTTCCTCCTCGACGGGCTTCGGCGGATCCGCGGCGAGGTCGTCCTCGGGTGTGCGGCCGTCGAGCAGCAGCTCCCAGACCGCGGACCCGGTGGGGCTCAGGACCTGGGGGTGCCCCTCGTCCAGGTCCATCACGATCACCTGATGCTCGCCCGAACGCACCCACGCCGTCGTCGGCGCGACCCGCCAGGCGCGTGCGGCGGGAGCCTGGGCGAACGGCGGGTGCTCAGCGTCCGACACGGGGCACCGCCTTCCCTGCGGCCCAGCGGGTCAGCGCCGCGCCCCGCGACGCCTGCTCTCGCAGGACGTCGGCCGTGGTGGGCGGGCGTCCGAGGCGCATCTGCAGGTGGGCGCGGTTGACGGGCACGGTGCGCACCAGGAGGTGGAGTCGCTCCCGCCACCCCCGCGCGGCGTGCCAGCGGGTGGCGAGCAGCCGGATGCCGGACTCGTCCCCGCGGACCGCGGACAGGAGCAGCGCCTCCCGCTCGTCCACGCCCGCGACGTCCGTCTCCCCGGTGGCGATCGACCACGCGGCCCCGGCCCCGAGGATCTGGGACTGGACCCGCAGCTCCGCCCACTGGCCGGTGTCGAGGGTGTGGCGCAGGTGGTCCACGTCGAAGCGGCCGCGGCCGGCGTCGCGCGCCCCATGGACCAGCACGACCAGGCGTTGGTGCCGGAGGGACGGGACGGGAACGGCGTGCCCGGCGACCACCGTGGTGGTGCGCTCCCCCCACAGCGCCTCGAAGGCGTCCACCGGGGAGCGGCCGAGGCCGGGGAGGCGCCGGTGCACGTCCACGTAGCCGAGCTGGTCGTGCCAGAGGGTCGCCGCGTGCTCGAACACGGAGCCCTCCGCGAAGTCCGCGACACGACGCCACCCGTGGGAGGTGAGGGCATCCAGGGCGGGGGAGAGGTCGGCCGGGTGCACCAGCAGGTCCACGTCCGAGCTCGTCCGCCCGCCGGCGTAGACCCCCGGCCCCATCGCATAGCCCTTGATGTGGAGGGAGCGCACACCGGCCGCCGCCATGAGGTGGGTGATGCGGGCGTGCGCCAGCCGAACCCGGGTCTCCAGGGGGGCGGGCGCGGCGGTCATGCCCTCACTCTAGTTGTGATGTCCAGGGACGTTGTTGCGTGAGCAGCTGACAGGCGAAGGCCTCCTGTTGCGAGAGTGGAGTTGTCAAGAAACCGCTCACGCGAACAGAAGGCCTTCATGTCCCACGCTAACGCC